>SXMI01000033.1 GCA_005777415.1 Actinomycetota bacterium
GTAGCCGTCGTAGAGCTCGTTGCGGAACGACTCGACGGTGTGGTCGGTCGCCACCCCCAGGTGGGTGGCACCGTCGCGGAGCATGGCGGCCACCGAACGCACCACACCCCGGGTGGCGCCGACCTCCTCGCCGGCGGCGTTCACGTGGCCGCCACGCGGCGAGTAGAAGGACCGGAACAGCTCGTAGGTGCCGTCGACCAGGTGGACCTGCATGGGGGCACCCTGCCACAGCAAGGGATCCGGCGCCTCCGAGGCTCGGTCTCGGCAAAGGGCACGAACCGAGGGCACAAACTCCGGGGGGCCCGGGGTGGTCCCGGTTGCCGGCGGGGAGGCCCTCGGGACGGCCCCCGCCATGACCGAACCGACACCGGCCCCGCCGGACCACAACATCCGACCGATCCTGTCCCTGGAGGTCCTCCAGGCCCGCTACGACATCGGCACGACGAAGGCGACCGAGCTCGCCCGCTCTGACGGGTTCCCGAACACGGTGGTGCCGGGCATGCACCGGTACCCGCTCGCCGATCACGGCCTCACCCTCTACGCGCCGACGCCGCGAACCCGAAGCACCGACTCGACTGCACCGACCCGTTCACCAAGGAGCGCACGCAGCCGAAGCGCAGCGTCGAGGCCGATGCGCAGCAAGGCCGCTCAGGACTGACGGGCGGCGCCGGCGACGATCCGGTCGAGGTTCGTTGCGCTCAACGTCCGTAGCCGGGCCGCGGGCACCTTGGTGACCCAGGCCTGCAGCTCATCGTGGTCGAAGCTCTCGGGGAGTTCGAGCTCGGGCAGTGTCACGTCACCCTGGCGCACCGAGAACATGTACACGACGTCGAAGAGCGCCTTGGCAGGTGTCGCGACACCGGCACGTGTCCCCGTGGCGCCACCGAACCCCCCGAACAGCCTGGGGTGGATGTGGTGGATGTCGTAGCGACCGCTGGTGGTCTCCACCACCTTCGGCCGGTCCAGCGACACGGCGAACACCTCTCGGGGGATCTGCTCGATCATCTGGTGGCGTGCCAGCGCGCTCCATCCGGAGATGTAGCTCGGGTAGGGGGCGGTCAGCGCCGGGAGCACGGTCGCCGGGTCCGGGGTGCCGGGCCCGAGGTGCCAGATCCCCGAGCGCACCTTGGTCACCAGACCAGCAGCAGCGAGACGCGACAGCATCTTGGACGCAGCGGGCAGCGACGAGTCCCACGCGACAGCCGCCTCCCCGGTGCTCAGCGCCGGCCGGCCGAGCGCTTGCAGGCGTGCGAGGCGGTCGACGGCGCTCATGGTGCACCATCTGTCGGCTCGGAGACAGCAGCTACCTGCTCGAGTGCGGTGTGGACCTTCAGGCACATGTCGTCCCATCGCGCTGAGTCGTAGAGCGCGGCGAGCTCGGCGTCGAGGAACGGCGCGACCTCAGTGGTGAAGTTCGAGTACCGGATCTGCAGGGCGCGCTCTGCCGCCGCGGAGGCGTGGGTGGCGTCGAGACCTGTGAGGCGATCGCCGCGGGATGCCCGCTGGCGGAACAGCAGCTCGAGGTCGAACACGTCCCGGGCCTTGGTCTCACTTCGCATCGCAAGTGCAGCGATCTTCTGGTCGATGGCGGGCGTCTCGAGGTAGTGGAACACCGTCGGCGCCTGGAGCGCATACGGCATCACGATCGCGTCGGGGACCAACTCGAACTCGGCGCCCCCGTCGTGGGGGCCGCTACCCGAGAACTCGACCTTCGTGCGGACCAGGTCGCGGTGGTCCTCTGCTGCGAGCCCCACCTTCCAGCGGAGGGTGGTCTCGGTCTGCTTCGCCAACGACACCTCAGCCAGTTCGATCCCGGAGGCGGCCCCGAGGGTGCTCATCGCCCTGCCTGACAACACCGACTCCACCGTCTTCGTGAGCTGCCAGCTCTTGCGTCCGGCGAAGTCGAGGTCGAGGTCGTTGGAGTAGCGGGGGCTCCCGAAGAAGTAGCGGAGGTTCGCCCCTCCCTTCAGCACGAACCAGTCGTTCCGGCCAGCACCTCCCAGGACGCGCAGGAACAGCAGGTGGAAGATCTCGATGAGCTGCGCCTCGGTCCGCATGAGATCAACAATACCAATACTTGCTACCGGTAACAACTATCTGTATCCTTAAATGGGCTGAACTGCAGCAGAGAGCCATGCACTCGCCAGTCATCATCACCCGGGCGACCGGCGGATCCCCGCCACCGCCCCCCACCCACAGGGCACGTCCTACTGACCGTTGACAGTCGCCTGCGAGGTCCTCGAGGCCGCCCTGCCACGAGCAGTTCGTGCGCTTGGCGCGGCGGCCGGTCGTGGAGCGAGCACCGACCTTGATGCAGCGGCCGCACGTCGAGCAGGCGTGGCGCTTGTTCGCAGGGCCCCTGTTGAGGTGCCCCGCCGGGCAAGCGATGAATCCGTGATCATCGGGGTGCCCGCTGGTCGGACAGGTGTTGGCACGACCAGACGAGTTGTCCGACACTGTCGTGACGCGTCGATGCCTCAGTCGGAGCGGCCAGACGAGACGAGCCATGACCCGACCAGCCCGCGCGACCAACCCGTTCCCCCGGCACCCGATCGCCGTGGCCGCAACGCTCCTGATGCTGTTCGCTCCCGTCGCCTGTTCGAGCACCGACCCGGCAGTCGACGTCACGTCCGTCACCTTGCCCGTGACCACCACCGAGCAACTCCAGTCGGTGCTCGACGACGCCCGGGCCGAGTTCGGCTTCGCCGGGGTCATCGCAGGCGTGTGGTCGCCCGAGGGGTCGTGGGTCGGAACCTCCGGCACCGCCGGCGCAGACTCGGACGAACCGATCACACCCGCGCACCACACCCGGATCGGCAGCGTGACGAAGACCTTCACGGGCACCGTCCTCCTGCAGCAGGTGGAGCAGGGCACGATGTCGCTCGACGACCCGATCGAGAAGTACGTGCCGGGCCTGCCGAACGGCACCACGGCGACGCTCCGCGACCTGGCGCAGATGACGAGCGGCATCCCCAGCTACACCCAGGTCGAGGCCTGGCAGTACGACTACTTCACCGACGTCGAACGGGTCTTCACCGCCGAGGAGTTGCTCGCATATGTCACCGGGACACCGGCGTTGTTCCCCGCCGGTACCCGGTTCGACTACTCCAACTCCAACACGGTGGCGCTCGCTCTCGCCATCGAGCGGGCCACCGGTCGTCCGTTCGGCGAGGTGCTCGCGGAGGGGGTGCTCGAGCCGTTGGGGCTGGACGGAACGAGTTGGCCGGGGACGTCACCCGACATCCCGACGCCGTTCCTGTCCGGACAGACCGAACAGGGACTGCCCGAGAACTCGGTGAAGGACGCGACGCTCTGGAACCCGTCGTGGACCAACGCCGCCGGCGAGATGATCTCCACCTTCGACGACCTGCGCGTCTGGGGGCGGGCGCTCGGCACCGGCGACGGCATCCTGTCCCCGGGGACCCAAGAGCTGCGGATGGGCTCGTTCGACGAAAACTTTTCCATCGAGGGCAACGACGCCACCGGCACCTACGGGATCGGCGTGGGCCTGCTCGGCGGCTGGGTCGGCCACGCCGGCGAACTGCCTGGTTACAACACCTCCGTGCTGTACCGGCGGGAGACCGACACCACCCTCGTCGTGGTGGTGAACAGCGACATCGTCGGCCCTGATGGCACCAACCCGGCGCCGACCATCTCGAAGGGGATCCGCGCCCTGCTCCCCGACGGCGACTGAGCGGCTCGGTCACCGCCTCCTACCGGCGCCGGGGGTGTGCGCCTCACCGCCAGCGGCAGCGTGGCCGTCCTCGCCGCCAATCCCGTGCCCAGATGGTCATGCGTCCACCGCAGCCGTGCTGCTTCAGGATCGCAACAGCACTTCCGGTCTGCCCGCTTGTCGTCGGGAGGAGCGTGTCCCGCACTTGCCCGATGGGAAACCGACTCGTTCAGACCCCGGCTCGCCGGGGGGCGCTGGTCCAGGCGATCGCTCCCGTGGCTCCGTCGGGTGCATCGGATTCGGAACCCAGGTCAGAAGGTTCGCCATGCGATACGCGGTTTCGACGCTTCGCTGGATGCAGGTGGGAGGTACGACCAACATCTGCCTCGGGTCCACCTGTGCCGTGAGCGCCCGAAGCGTGCGTCCTGACGGACGAGTGTCAGAGTGGTCCGACGAGGTGTTCCACACCGTGGGAGGACTGGCGACCCCGTAGTCGAAGCGGGCCACCCGGACGATCCGTGAGCCGGTGTGGCCCGACTCATCGGCCACCCCCGTCCGCGGCAGTCTGACAGCGAACTCCCAGCGGTCACGCAACAGCGCCTCCGTGATGTGCCCGCTGCCCGGCCTGACGCTCCCTCGAGCGACAAGTCGATGCCTCCTCGGGAGCTCGAGGACGAGCAGTGCCGGGTGCTCGCCGAGCAGTTCGCACCGCTCAACCTCGGCTGACGGCTCTCGGCGGCGCCTACTTCTGGGCCCAGGCGCCCGGCGGCTCCAGTCCTGCGACCGGGGCCACCGGCGAAGCGCTCTGCGGCAGCGGCACCATGATGATCGCCACCGGGAACTGCGCTCCGGCGGCGGTGCCGGAGCACATCCACCCGGGGCGATCGCCCGTCGTCGGCGAGTCACCCACGGCGGCGCAGTTCCACGTGATGCCGGCCACCGACATGCCGGGGCCCGGCGCAGCGCCGGAGTCCCACACGTCGACGAACTGCGACACCGCGTCGGTGCACGCGGCGCCGTCGACCCCGCCCACCACCACCTGGGCACCGGGAGCCGACGAGGAGCCGGGGGCCAGGCCGCTGCACGTGTCGGCCCCGTCGACGAACAGCTCGCTCAGACCGAGCGGGCCCTCCGGCAGGGTGGCTCCGGTGAGGGGACGGAACGAAGCGGAGAACGTGGCGGTGGCGTCGTCCCAGGCCGGATCGGTGAGCTCCACCGGGGTACTCGCCGTGCCGTGGGTGAGCACGGCGTTCGGGGGATCGGCCACGAACCCGAATCCCGGCCACGCCGTGACCAGTGAGCTCGGTTGCATCCGGCCGGCGGCGCGATGGGGCCGGTCGTCGAGGTACGTGACGGGTCCGCTGGTGACGATCGACAGGCGGTCGCCGTCGACCCGACCTGCGCCGGACACAACGAAGAGCAGTTCGGTCTCGCGGGCCGCCGTGTCGGCCGACGCAAGGTCGCCGCTCGAGGCCGGTCGGCTGTCGGACCCGCACGCGCCGAGCAGGACGACGCCCAGCAGCAGCAGGAGCAACGAGTACGGCACGGCGCAGTGACGCAAGGAACGGAACGCCTTCACCGGGGTCCCATCGGCACCGCTCCAGAGGAACTGAACGGTCCGAGCGGAGCGCCGGCACCGGGCAGCGTGCGACGACCAGCCCGGCGCCGATCCGCCAGAAAGAAGTGTCAGACTCCCGAGACACAGACTCCTGACAGTGCGCCCGGAACCGACTGGACGCATCGGTACAGCCTGAAGGGAAACGTCATGCGTCACGTGCACCGATTCCTCATCGCCATCGTCGGCGTGGCCGTCCTGGCCGCCCTCGGCGCCTGCGGCAGCTCCTCGGACACCGCCGCTGGGTCGTCGACGACGACCGTCGACGAGACGACCACGACCACGGAACCGGAGGTGACGACGACCACGGCGCCGGCCGACGACGACAGCTGCCTGACCGGCAGGTGGACGATGAAGCAGGACTCGCTCGACATCCTGGTGGCGAGCGCCGTGCCGTTCGGCGGGACGTCCGTATCGAGCGGCGGCTGGGTACTCGACCTGGCCGAGGACGGCACCGCGTCCAGCGAGGCGAGGTTCACCCTGGCGTTCTCACCGGCGCCCGACACCAACGCCGAGGCCGATGTGTTCTGGAACCACTCCGGCACCTGGCGGACCGATGGCGACGAGCTCGTGCTCGAGATGTCACAGACCGACGCCGGGACCACTGCGTTCCGTATGAACGGCTTCTCCGCACCCGGCAGCGTGCCCCTGGATGTCGACGGGGTGCAGGGCGGTCCGTACACGTGCGAAGCCAACGCGCTGCGGGTGACGACCACGAACGGCACGCAGCCCCTCGAGATGCTGTTCGAGCGCTGAGCGGGTCCGGCCCCGACTGCCCGCACCGTTGGGCGACGTGGCCGGGCCGACCGATCCGGTCGGCCCCCCGATACCGTCCTCCTCGTGCACGTGATCGCGACCCGCCGATGAACCTCGGGATCCGAGCACCGGAGGTCTCGACCGGGATGTGTCGCCGCCGTCCCCGGCGCTGGCAGTCGGACTCGGTCTGTTCGTGATCCTCCTGGGCGTGGCCGCCGCCGTCGTGGTGTGAGCGAGGACCTCGGCCCGGATCGGGTCCGCTCGATGCTCCTCGGCCGGAGCGGTCCGTACGCGGACATCCGGGTCGCCACCGACGCGCTCGACAACCTCGCCGTGCTGGTCGACGAGCTCGACGACGACGATCGACGCCGTCTGGCCGCGACGCTGCTCCACCTGACCGCAGACCCCGATGTCATCGTCGCCACGGGGGCCGTGATCGGACTCGACCGGGTCCGCGACCAGACCGACCCCGACGCCGCGCTCGATGCGGTCACGTCGACGGAGCGCGGGCTCGATCGCGCCCCGCTCGGGTTCACCTCAGCCCGCTACCCCAGCCTCCGGGTCGAACTGATGGTCCGGGCCGCTCGCATCGCCGGGCCCGAGCAATCCGGACGGTTCGCCGCAGTGCTCGACGGCCTCGGCGACGAGCCGGGCCGGGGAGCGGTGGTCGCGGAGCTGGCGCCGAGGCTTCCGGACCTGGTCCTGCGACGACTCCGCGACTGGTGCACCAGCGACGACGTGGCCGTCCTCACCAGTCTCCCGACCCACTGGCACCGGGTGGCCGCGGCCGGTGCGCTGGTGCCGTGGCCTGCGGAGGCCAACGCAGCGGTCGAGCAGGCCGGGCGCTGGCGCGACTGGGTCGACGCCGACACCGTCGCGCTGGAACGAGCCATGACCGGTGCCGACCCGATCCTGAACCTTCCCGAGGGTCTGGACGACCCGCGCCGCTGGTGGATCATCGACGGTGAACCGTGGAACTGGGCGGCCTGGCAGGCCGACGACGGGGCACTCGCACTCGAGGTGCTCCGGTCGGGCTGGTCCACGACCGCCACCACCCGGGTGCTCACCGAAGCCGAGGCCGCCGCCTACCTGACCGCGGGCATCGACGGCGTCCGCGATCTGGTCGTCGAGTTGCGCGACGACTGAACGGCACTCGCCGGGTCCCGGGCCAGCGGCCCCGGTCGTCCGACAGGGCCACGGAACCCGCCACTAGTGTTCCGACCATGTTGAGCAGACGACGCACCCGACTGGCCCTGATCGCCCTGCTGATCCCGGCGGCGCTGACGCTCGGAGCGTGCGGCGGTTCCGGCGACGACTCGGCCGCCACCACCACGGCCCCCTCCGGCACCGACGGTGGCTCCGGCACCCCGTCGACCACGGGCGGGAGCGACGCCAGCGGTGGGAGTGCAGGCGGCGACGCCAGCGGTGACTTCTGCGAGCGCATCACGGCCCTCGAGGGCCTGGACGACGGCGCGTCCAATGACGAGGCCCTCGCGAGCTACCGGAACGTGCTCGAGGTGGCACCGGACGAGGTCCGCCCGGACCTCGAGACGCTGATCCAGTACTTCGAGCTGGCCGAGTCGGCCGGTCGTGGTGACACCGAGGCCATCCAGCAACTCGCGCAGGTCACTTCGGAGTACCAGACCGCCACCGAGCGCCTCGTCGGCTACGTCAACACGAACTGCTGACCGCCCCGTTCGGGCGTCCATGACGATCAGCGACGCGATCGACGCCGACCGGGCGAGGCTGCACGAACTCGGCTACGCCCAGGAGCTGCGCCGGGGCCTGGGCACGTTCTCCAACTTCGCGATCAGCTTCTCGATCATCTCGGTCCTGGCCGGGGCGGTCACGACCTTCTGGCTGGGCATGTACGCCGGCGGCCCGCTGGTGATCACGCTCGGCTGGGTGATAGTCGGCGCGTTCGCCCTGGCCGTCGGGGCGTCGATGGGCGAGATCTGCTCCGCCTACCCGACCGCCGGTGGCCTCTACTTCTGGTCGGCGAAGCTCGCCAAGCGCAACAACGCCCGGTGGGCCTGGTGGACCGGGTGGTTCAACCTGATCGGCCAGATCGGCGTGATCGCGTCGGTGGACTTCGCGCTGGCGAACTTCGTCCTGCTCAGCATCGACGTGTTCGCACCGGGAGCGATCGAGATCAACCGGTGGTCCGTGTTCGCCACGTACCTGATCGTGCTCGCGGTCCACGGCGCGCTGAACACCTTCGGTGTGAACCTGGTGAAGGTGCTCGGCGACGTCAGCGTGTGGTGGCACGTGGTCGGCGTCGCCGTGATCGTCGTGGCGTTGTTCGCGTTCGCCGAACCGGGGGGCCTCGGCCTGGGTGGCCTCCTCGAGTTCCGCAACGAGACCGGGTGGGACTTCCCCGGGGTCGGGGTCTACGTGTTCCTCGTCGGCCTGCTGCTCGCCCAGTACACGATCACCGGGTTCGACGCCTCGGCCCACGTGTCGGAGGAGACCCGGGGCGCCGCCACCTCGGCACCCAAGGCGATCGTGCGTTCCATCTACGTCTCGGCGATCGCCGCGCTCGTGTTGAACGTGGCGATGGTCCAGGCGATCCCCGAGGACCAGTACACCGAGATCGCGGCCAAGGGAATCCTCGCCGGGCCGCAGGTGTTCCTCGTGGCGGTCACCGGGTTCCTCGGCAAGTTCCTGGTGATCATCTCCACGGTCGGGCAGTTCTTCTGCGGGATGGCCTCGGTCACCGCCAACTCACGGATGATCTACGCGTTCAGCCGCGACGGCGGACTGCCCGGGTCCCGGATCTGGGCCCGGATCAACCCGCGGACCCGCACCCCGACCAACTCGCTCTGGCTCGGGGTCGGACTCGCCGCGGCGATCGGCGCCCTCTCGCTCATCCAGACCGACCTCGCCTACCCCGTCGCCTTCTTCGCCCTGACCGGCATCTGTGTGGTGGGGCTCTACATCAGCTACGTCATCCCGGTGTTCCTGCGGGTCCGCAACGGGTCGTTCCGGAAGGGCCCCTGGCACCTGGGCCGGTGGTCGACGCCGGTGGCGTGGATCTCGGTGGTCTGGGTGGCGCTGATCGCCGTGGTGTTCTGCCTCCCGGTGTTCTCCCCGTGGAAGACCTGGGAGACGTTCAACTTCACCGGTCCGATCCTCGTCCTCTGCGCGCTCGCCGTGGGCGGCTGGTGGACGCTCTCGGCGAAGCACCACTTCACCGGTCCCCGGACGCAGGGGGACCTCGATGACCTGATCGCCCGGGAGAACCAGCTCGACGTCGAAGCGGGGGAGATGGCGGCGCACCACCACCTGACCGTCCACGAGGACGACCGCTCACCTCGACCCTGAGCCGACGCCACCGGGCTGACGACCCTGACCTGACGACGCCGGGTCGGCCGGACCGGCTCAGCCGGTGGCTGGTGGCCCGAGCGACATGCTGAGCAGCTCCGTCAGCCGCAGGATCGCCCGGACTCCGGTGTCGAACACGTCCCGGTCGTCCGCCTCGGCCGACCAGTCACGGATGACCACCCGCATGGCGGCGGCGAACCAGGCGGCCCCCAGGTCGACGTCGAGCGGGTCCGCTTCCGGGAAGCGCGCCAGCAGTCGCTGCGCAATCGGCGCCTCGAGGTCGACCAGCATCCGGCTCAGGTGGTGCTGCAACGCCGGCTCGGCGGCGATCAGCCGCGCCTCGGTGCGGAGCTGGTCGGCCGGGCGCCGGTCGTCGCGCCAGTCACTCACGGCGCCGAGGATGAAGTCGGCCGCATCTGCGCCGGCAGGCTGCGCATCCATGTTCACCAGCAGGTCGTCGAGCCGCTCGCGGAGCCCGAGCAGCACTGCGTCCTCCTTGGTCGGGAAGTGGCGGAAGAACGTCGAGGGCGCCACGTCGGCCCGGTCGCAGATGGCCTCGACCGTGGTGGCCTCGAAGCCGGACTCGACGAAGAGCTCGACGGCTGCGACCTGCATGGCGTCACGGTTCGCCAGCTTCTTGCGTTCCCGACGGCCCGCCGGGCCGTCGACCTGATCGCTCGTGGTGCTCACGGTTGGCTTCGACCTCACGCGGGTTCCGCTCAGACACCGAACCGGCCTGAGGCGCCCGTGATCCTCGCGCAGGTTCGGCGCCCGTACGTGCGCCCCGGGCGGTGGGGAATCATGGGAGTGACTGCCGCTTGTGAGTCACACCCGGCGGGAGTACGGTTCGGGGGCGGTCGCTCAGGGCAGGGCTACCGGGGGATGCACACAACTCCGAGGGGGACTCGTGACTCGAACCGTTCGAAGCGTTGCCGCGGCCATGGCGGTCGGCCTGATCGGCGCACTCGCCGCCGCGTGCGTGCCGGGCTCGACGCCACCCGCCGGACTCAGCTGCGCGTGGCAGTACGTCACCGACGAGGCCACCCTCAACGTCGCCTACCCGGACAGCGGCGCCACCTACTGGTCCATGAAGCTCAACCTGGTCGCCGGCGACCAGCTCATCCTGGACGGCACCTTCCCTGACGCCCGCTACGGATCGATCATCACCTACAACGTCGCCGGCAACGTCGTGGACGCGATCACCGACCGGGACATCACCCCCGACGCCGGGAGCGACAACCCGTTCGCCGACCCGGCCGCAGCCCCCGGCGGGACGTACCGGGTCGAGGCCCGCAACGGCGCGCCGGTCAGCACCGGTGACAACGTGCTGTCGGCCGCACCGATCGGCACGATCATCTACCGCGTCTACGTGAGCGACGACCCGGCGGACAACACCGGCGGCGTCGGCCTGCCCGCCGTGTCGGTCCGCCGCATGGACGGCAGCGTCGTGCCGGTGCCCACCTGCGCGGCCCAGGTCGCGGATCCGGCCGTGGTGGACCTCGTCAACCTGTTCGGGCCCCCGACCAACGTCGCCCCGCTCGACCCGCCGGTGTTCATCCGGCCCGCCCAGACCGGTGGGCTCTACGTCAACCCCGACAACGCCTACGTGGGCGCCGTGGCCGCCTACCAGCCCGGCACCGTCGTGGTCGTCCGCGGTCAGGCGCCGACGACCCCCGACACCGGCGCCGGGGTGTCGCCCGCCGAACCCGGTCAGGACATGCGCTACTGGTCGATGTGCACCAACGAGTACCGCAAGCCGTACCCCGTCACGGAGTGCGCCTACGACGCCGAGGTGCCCCTCGACGGGAGCGGCCGGTACACGATCGTGACCTCGACCGCGGCGGACCGGCCGGCCAACGCCACGACCGCCGACGGCGTCGCCTGGCTCAACTGGGGGTCCACCGCCCAGAACATGGTGATGATCGCCCGCAACATGCTGCCGGCGACCGGCTTCACCACGAGCGTCTTCGACGTCGCCCCCGGTGCGGCGGCGACGACCTCCATGGGTGCCTACGCGCCGGTGGCGGTGCGCTGCTCCACGGCGACCTTCGAGGCCGGCGGCGCCGCAGCCTGCGGGCTCCCCTGAGCCTCGACCACCGACGACCGAGCCGTGGGGCGACGAGCGGCCGGGCCGGGAGCGACCGCACTCCCGGCCCCCGGTCGCCCCGGCCGACCCGGGCCTGACAGGATCCGCACATGGCATCCATCCGTCGATCCCAACGGATCGCCGCACCCGCCGAGCAGGTCTGGGAACTCGTGGGGGACCCGGTGCGTCTCCCCGAGTGGTTCCCCGGCGTCACCGAGGCCGTCGTGGACGGCGACCAGCGGACGATCACCCTGGGCTCGGGCATCCCGCTGCCCGAGACGATCCTCACCAACGACCCCGTCACCCGGCGGTTCCAGTACACGGTGACCGGCGGGCTGTTCCGCCACCACCTCGGGACGATCGACGTCTTCGACCTCGGTGACGACACCTGCCTGGTGTCGTACTCCACCGACGCCGTCCCCGACGTCATGGCCCTGGTGATCGGCGGTGCCGCCGGCGCCGGTCTGCGAGCGGTGAAGCAGCGCTTCGAGCACGAGGAGTCCTGATGGGTCGACGCATCCTGTTCATCACCACCGACCAGCAGCGCTACGACACGCTCGGCTGCAACGGCGGCACGCTGGGGCGGACCCCGGTGGTCGACCGACTCGCCGCCGACGGCATCCGCTACGAGCGGGCCGTCCCGCAGTCGGTCGTCTGCATGCCGTCGCGGTCCACCATGCTGACCGGCCAGCACCAGGCGACCCACGGCGTGTGGATGAACGGCGTGCCGCTCCCCGTCGACGCGCCGTCGGTCGCAGCACTGCTGCGCGAGTCCGGCTACCGGACGGCGCTGATCGGCAAGGCGCACTTCGAGCCGTTCATGGACCCCTTCGAACGCTTCAACGAGAACCGGCTCGCCACGCTCGGCACCGACACGCTCACCGCACCGCAGTTCGGCGGCGGCGTCGGCCCGCACCGAGGGTTCGACCACCTCCGGTTCGCCACCCACGGGGCCACCGGCTGGCTCCACTACGCCAAGTGGATCGGCGCCGAGCACCCCGAGTCGGTCAACGACTACTACGCCGTGGTCGACGCCGACCTGGAGGTCAACGCCGCCGGGTTCGGCGACACCGGTGCGCCGCAGGTCAAGCACAACCCGATCCCCCGCGACTGGTACCACACCGACTGGGTGGCGCAGCGCACGATCGACTGGCTCGACGGACTCGACGCCGAGGACGACTGGTTCTGCTGGATGAGCTTCCCCGACCCGCACCACCCGTGGGACCCGCCGCAGTCCGAGTTGCACCGGGTTCCGTGGCAGGACGTCGAGCTGCCCGCCGGCTACCCCGAGTCGGCCGCCGAGCGCGAACGGCTGCTGGACGACAAGCCCCGCCACTGGCGGCTCTGGTACGACGGGCAGCTCGTGTCCAACTACGAGGCCCCGACCCACTGGGTGCCGGCGTCCATGACCGCGGACCAGGTCCGCGAGGTCAACGCCATGAACGCCATCGAGGTCGAGCTGATCGACGAGGCGATCGGTCGGGTGCTCGCCGAGGTCGACCGGCGCGGGTGGACCGACACCGTCGATGTGGTGTTCACCACCGACCACGGCGAACTGCAAGGCGACTTCGGCCTGTTGTTCAAGGGCCCGTACCACGTCGACGGGCTCATGCGGCTGCCGCTGATCTGGCGACCTGCGCCGTCGGCTGCGGTCGAACCCGCTGTCGTGACGGCGCCGGTCGGCCTGGTCGATCTGGCACCGACGTTCGCGTCGATCGCCGGGCTGGAACCCTCCGAGTGGATGCAGGGTCAGCGCCTGCCGACGACCGATGCCGATGCTGCGGCGCGCGGCATCGACCAGCAGCTCACGGCCTGGGACTCCGAGCTGTTCGGCGTGGGCGTGTACCTGCGGACCATCACCCGCGACGGCTGGGTGTGCAGCACCTACCTGCCGGGCGCCGTGCACGACGGGACCGAGGGCGAGCTCTACTCGCTGGCGGAGGACCCGCTCCAGCAGGTGAATCGCTGGGACGACCCGTCGGTGCGGGGCATCCGGGACGACCTGGTGGCCCAGCTGCGGGCGAGCCTGCCCCCCGAGCGGACCCCGGCGCTCGAGCTCGAAGCCCCCGTCTGAGACTCCCCGGCCGATTCTCCGGCTCCAGCGCGCGAGACGTACCCCGCGCGCGACCCCTATATCGGTGGTGGGTTACTCCTGGACGAGTTCGATGAGGGTGCCGAAGGCGCCCTTCGGGTGCACGAACGCCACCGTCGTCCCCCGGCTCCCGGGCCTCGGCGCCTGGTCGATCGGCGTCGCCCCGGCCGCCACCATGGCATCGAGCGCCGCCTGGCAGTCGTCCACCCGGTAGCCGACGTGGTGCAGACCCTCGCCCCGCTTCTCGATCGCCTTGGCGATCGGCGAATCCGGCCGGGTGGCCGCCGTCAGCTGGATGTAGGAGTCGGCCACCTTGACGAGCGCCTCCTCGACCCCGTCCGATTCGACCACCTCGCGGTGGGCGACGGTCGCACCGAACGCCCGCTGGTAGAAGTCCACCGCCGCGTCCAGATCACGCACGGCGATGGCCACGTGGTCGATCTCGGTCAGCAATCCGGACGTGGCGTCCTCGTGCTCGCTCACTGCAGCCTCCTCGGCGTGGTCGTCGTGTTCGGTCGACCGGACGGGACGGCCGGCCGGTGTCTCGGTCGGTCAGAGTTCGCCGCGGGCGTGGCGCTCGTAGAGGGTGATGTCGGCGACACCGATCCGCTCACGCTTCTCCTGGTCGGTGATGCCCAGACCGGCCTCGGGGGCCAGGCACAGCACGCCGAGCTTGCCCTCGCCCTGGTTCTTGTGGGTCTTGAGGGCGGCCTCACCGGTCTGCTCGAGGGTGAACACCTCGCTCATGACCGGCTGGATGGCGCCGCGGTCGATCAACCGGTTCATCTCCCACGCCTCCTGGTAGTTGGCGAAGTGGCTCGAGATGATGCTCTTGAGCTTCATCCACAGGTGTCGGTTGTCGTACTCGATCATGTAGCCGGACGTGGCGGCGCAGGTCACGATCTTGCCGCCCTTCTTGGCGATGAACACCGAGGCTCCCATGGTGGAGCGCCCCGGGTGCTCGAAGACGATGTCCGGGTCCTCACCGACCAGCTCGCGCACCTTCTTGCCCAGACGGCGCCACTCGGACTCGTCCTGGGTGTGCTCGTCGGACCAGAACTGGTAGCCCTCGGCCCGACGGTCGATGACGGCCTCACAGCCCATCGCCTGCAGCAGCTTCACCCGGCTCTCCGAGCTCACCACCCCGACGGGGATGCCGCCGCCGTTCAGCACCAGCTGCGTGGCGTACGCGCCGATCCCGCCGGTCGCACCCCAGATGAACACGACGTCACCCTGCTTCATGCGAGCGGCGTGGTTGCCGACGAGCATGCGGTAGCTGGTCGAGGCACACAGGGCGTTGACGGCCGCCTCCTCCCAGGTCAGGTGCGACGGCTTGGGCATGAGCTGGTTCGCCTTCACGACCGCCAGATCGGCGAGACCACCGAAGTTCGTCTCGAACCCCCAGATCCGCTGGTTCGCAGCCAACATCGAGTCGTTGTGGGCCGAGGGGTCCTGGTCGTCGACGTGGTTGCAGTGGATCGTGACCCGGTCACCGGGCTTCCAGTTCCGCACGGCCGACCCGACGCGCACCACCACGCCGGAGCCGTCGGATCCCACGACGTGGTAGTCCTGCGCGTGGCGAGCACCCCAGACGGACTCGCGTCCCAGCCGGTCCAGGAACCCGAACGTCGACAGCGGCTCGAAGATCGACGTCCAGACGGTGTTGAAGTTGATGGCGCTGGCCATCATGGCCACGTAGACCTCGTCCGGGGCGATCTCCGGGGTCTGGATCTCGCCGACGTGGAGCGACTGGCGGGGGTCCTTGTCCTCGGAGGCCACGCCCTCCCACATGTCCTGCTCGGCCCGCAGCACGTGGGCGGCCCGGTAGGACTCCGGGATCGGGATGGCGGAGAGGTCGTCGCCGGACGCACCGGCCTGGATGGCTTCGAGGAAATCCTGCATGGGCGGCAAGCTACAGGGGCCTCGGTGGGTGGGGCCAGCTACAGGCGACGGTTCTTTCGTGTCATTGATGTCCTCTTATGGACGGGGCCGACCGACCAGCGCCCGGCCACCACGACGGGGGTCGGTCCCAGCGCACCAGCACCGAGGCGGTGGTCGTCACCAGCAGGACGTAGGCCGCGGTCAGCGGAGCCAGGTCCGGTTCCACGCCGGCGGCCACGCCGAGACCTGCGATCACGACCGAGAACTCGCCGCGAGCCACCAGCGCCGTCCCGGCCCTCCAGCGACCCGGTGGGCCACGACCGGCCCACCGTCCAGCCACCTCACCGGTCGCCAGCTTCGACACGACGCCCGCCAGCGCCAGGACGGCCGCCGGAACGAGCACCCCCGGCACCGCACCCAGGTCGATCTCGAGCGCGAAGAGGAAGAAGAAGAGTGCCGCAAACAGGTCGCGGAGCGGGCCGATCAGGTCGGCGGCCCGGTGCTGGACCGGACCCGACAGTCCGACTCCGACCAGGAACGCCCCGACGGCCGCCGACACGTCGGCCCGTTCGACCAGCCCCGAGACCAGCAGGACGAGCCCCAGGATCGACAGGAGCAGGACCTCGTCGGAACCCGACCAGAGGAACCGACTGATGTGCTCGCCGTAGCGGTGGGCCACGACGATGACGGTGACCACGATCGCAGCGGCGACGGCGACATCGACCGCACCCTCGACCAGGCCCAGCCCCGACAGCGTCACCCCCAGTACGGGCAGGAAGACGATCATGGCGAGGTCCTCCAGCACGAGGACCCCCAGGATCAGCGAGGTCTCGCGGTTGCCGCGCCGGCCCAGGTCGTCGAGCAGCTTCGAGACCACCCCCGAGGAGGAGATGTAGGTGACGCCGCCGAGCACGGCGCACGCCACCGGCGACCACCCCAGCACCAGGCCGAGCACCACGCCGGGCGTGGCGTTCAGCACCAGATCGAGCACGCCGGCCCGAGCGCTCCGGCGGAGCTCACCGGTCAGCTCCGCCGGCGTGAACTCCAGTCCGAGCATGAACAACAGGAGGAGCACGCCGATCTCGGCGGCGACGTCCACGAAGTCCTGGGTGAGGGTCGACGCATCGGCACCCGACACACCCACCACCAGCCCGAGCAGCAGGTAGAGCGGGACCGGCGACATCCGGAACCGCAGCGCGGTCCGTCCGAGGACGGCCAGCAGGACGACCAGGACCCCGAGCTGGACGAAGGCCTCGGCGGCCCCGCCGCCCGAGGCAGCGAGGATCACGAGCCGAGCAGCGAACGCAGCCGTTCGACGGCGTCGAGCGTGCCGACGGCCACGACCGTGGCGCCGCCGGGAAGGACCACCTCCGGTCCCGGGCCCGGAACGGCGTCGTCCCCCACCATGACCGCCGCGATGCTGGCGCCCGTGGCGGTCCGGATCGTCAACTCCCCGATCGTCCGGCCGGCCGAGGCAGACGCCGGGTCGACGGTGACCCAGTCGATCGCCAGGTCGTCGAGCCGGAGCAACGTGGACGCCGCGTCGTTGACGATCCGGTCGCCGCCCAGCAGGTCGACGAGCACATCGCTGTCGTGCTCGTCGAGCGGCACCACCGACCGGCACGCGTCCACGTCGTCGGCGTCGAAGAGCAGCAGGTCGCGCCGACCCGAACGCGTCTGGATCACCCCGAGCCGCAGTCCGGTCCTGGTCGTGAACTCACGGCGCACCCCCACCCCGGGGAGCTCGGTCTCCTCGATGTCCGCCACCTGCGACCTCCTGTGTCCACGAACCCGACGACCGACCGCAGCAACGATCCGATCGTCATGCCGACGCCCCCACGCTACGTTCCCCGGTCGACGCCGGGCGGCAGCCACCTGACCGCTTCGACGCACGATCCGGGCGTCGCCTAGCCTGACGGCGCTCGTCGAGTGGGGCAGGTGCCGACGGTCGGTGCAGCAGCCCGGGGAGGTACACCCATGCCAGGTTCGGTGATTCTGCAGGGGGCTCGGACCCCGATCGGCAAGATGTCCGGCTCGCTCGCCGGGTTCAAGGGGTCGGACCTGGGTGGCTTCGCCATCGCCGGTGCGCTCGGCCGGGCCGGCGTGTCCCCCGAGGACGTCGACTACGTGTTCATGGGCCAGGTGCTGCTCGCCGGTGCCGGACAGATCCCCGCCCGTCAGGCCGCGGTCGCCGCCGGCATCCCCATGAACGTCCCGGCCACCACCGTCAACAAGGTGTGCCTGTCGGGCATCAACGCGATCATGCTCGCCGACCTCATGATCCACGCCATGGTGACGATGAACCTGATGTCGACGGTGCCGCCGCCTCCCACGCCACTGACCGCCGAGACCGTGCTCAACGGCGATGGTCGGGCCACCGTGCGGGTGACGTTCGCTAGGAGTGCCAACGACACGGATGCCCTGGCTGCCA
>SXMI01000199.1 GCA_005777415.1 Actinomycetota bacterium
GTCGGCAAGACGACGACCACGGACCTGCTGGCGTCGGTCCTGGCCCAGCGGTTCCCCACGGCGGCCTCCGAGCGCTCGTTCAACAACGAGCTGGGGGTGCCGCTGACGCTCGCCAACGCTCCGGACGGGACGCAGGCCGTGGTCGTGGAGATGGGGGCCCGGGGGCACGGCCACATCCGGCTGCTCTGCGACCTGGCCCGCCCGACCGTGGCGGTGGTGACGCTCGTGGCCGCCGTCCACTCCGAGTTCATGGGCGGTGTGGACCGGATCGCCGTGGCCAAGCGGGAGCTCGTCGAGGCGCTGCCCGCCGATGGGGTGGCGGTCCTGAACGCCGACGACGAACGGGTGGCGGCCATGGCCGCGTCCACGGGTGCCCGGGTCCTGACGTTCTCGGCGTCCGGCCGTCCCGGCGCCGACGTCCGGGCCGAGGAGGTCACCGTGGGCCCGGACCTGTGCGCCTCGTTCGTCCTCTGCCGGGGCGACGAGCGCACCCCGGTCCGCCTCGGCGTCCGTGGCGAGCACAACGTCGCCAACGCGCTCGCCGCGGCGACGGCGGCGTTCGCACTGGGGGTGAGCCCGGACGAAGTGGCAGCGGGACTGGCCGGCCCGGAGCTGTCGCCGTGGCGCATGGAGCTCGACCGCAGCCCCGCCGGCGCCCTGGTCCTCAACGACGCCTACAACGCCAACCCGACGTCCATGGTGGCGGCACTCCGGGCGCTGGCGGCCCTGGACGCCCGCCGTCGCTTCGCCGTGCTCGGCCACATGGCCGAACTGGGCGCCGACGAGGCGGCCGAGCACCGGCGCGTGGCCGTGGTCGCCGCCGAGCTGGGCATCGAACTGGTGGCGGTCCGGACCGACCTCTACGGCGTGGACCCCGTGGCGTCGACCGACGAGGTGCTCGACGTGCTCGGGACGGTCGGCGACGACGACGCCGTGCTCGTGAAGGCGAGCCGGAGCGCCGGGCTGGAACAGGTCGCCGCCGCGCTGCTCGAGCGCTGAGATCCGGTCGTGACGTTCAGGCGGGGGCGATCGCGTCGCCGTCGGCTGCGTCGGGCCCGGGTGCTCGGACGGTGAGGGCCAGCACGCCGGCGACGAGGGCGCCGAACAGCAGCACCCACACGATGCCGACGGCATCGATCGTCGGACCGGCGAGCAGTCCCCCGAGCGGCACCAGCCCGGCCCAGCCCATCATCCAGAGCCCCATCACCCGCCCCCGCACCCGGTCGTCGACCCGGAGCTGCAGGATGGTCGACAGCGCCGTGACCACGATGAAGTACGACGCACCGGTGACGAACACCGCCACGAAGGCCACCGGCGGCGAGGTGGTCGTGGCGAAGGCGGCGAGCGCCACGGCGAACGTGCCCAGTGCGGCGCGCGTGAGCGTCCACCGGCTGATGTCCACGAGCAGCGATCCGGTCGCCAGGGCGCCGAGGGCGGCGCCCACGGCGAAGGTCGCGAACAGTGCGGTGTAGCCGATCTCGTCGATGCGGAGTCGCTGCTCGGCGACGAGCGGCATCTGGTAGATGAAGACCAGCGAGCAGAACGAGTACACCGAGATGGTGACGAGCACCCGGGTCAGGACCGGGTCCTTCGCCGCCGTGTGGAACCCGTCCCGCAGTTGCTGCAGCGGTGAGTCCCCGCGGATTCCCTTGGGTGAGAAGTCGGCCCGTACGGTCGCAACCGCCCAGACGGCGACCAGGTAGGTCGCGGCGTTGATGGCGAACACGAGCGACGGTCCACCGAGCGCCGCGAACGCCCCGCCGAGCAGCGGCCCGGCCACCCGGCTCCCGTTCATGGCGGCGGAGTTGAGCGCCACGGCCCCCTGCAGGTCCCGCCGGCCGACGAGGGACGGCAGCATGGCGCTGATCGACGGCGCATAGATCGCGGCGCCGGTCCCGATGGCGGCGACGAGCACGACGATGAGGAACTTGTTGGGGCTCTCGTCGAGCGCCACGACGGCCAGGGCGAGGCTGAGCACCAGCTGGGAGAGGGCGATGGAGACCAGCACCACCCGGCGGTCGAACCGATCGGCGATCGCTCCGCCGACGGGGGAGAAGAGGAGCATGGGACCGAGCTGGGCGAAGGCGACCAGGCCGATGAACCAGGCGGCCCCGGTCAGCTCGTAGGCCAGGATCCCCAGGACGATGTTCTGCATCCAGGTGCCGACGTTGGAGGCCAGCTGGCCGATCCAGACCCGTCGGAAGGGTTGGTGACGGAGGGCGGCCGTGACGGTTCCCCGAGTCTCGACCGGCGTTCCGGGATCGACGCCCGAACCCGACACCGCTTCGGGTGTCGAATGGTTCGAAGTACGAAGGAATGCCACGTGGGAAAGGTAGCGCGATGGAGCGGTCGACACCCGTCGTCCCCGGGGGTCCCGACAGACGTCACACCTGCGTCCGCCTCGCCGGACGGGCGACCGTAGGCTGCCGATGTGGCCGGACGGACGCACTACGAGGTTCTGGGTGTGCCGCCGAGCGCATCGCCGGAGCGGATCCGCGCTGCGCACCGCCAGCTCGCCCAGTTGCTCCATCCCGACCGCCAGGGGACGGCGTCCTCGGCGGAGCGCCAGCTCGCCGAGCGTCGGATGCGAGAGGTGAACGCAGCGTGGACGGTGCTGTCGGACCCGGGCCGTCGCCGGGACTACGACCGGACGCTCCGACCCCCGTCGGCGCCGGGTCCGGGCGCCGGGCAATCGGGTGCGGGTCGGGGTGCACCGCAGTCGGGTCCGGAGATCGACGATCCGGACGAGTACTGGGCCCGGCGTCGGGCGGGGGAGGTCGACCCCGACGAGGTCCCCATGGGGGCGGCCTCCTTCTGGCTGCTCCGCCGCGGACCGATCGTGGCGGCACTCGTCGTGGCTGCGATTCTCTTCGTCGGGACCGCACTGGCCGGGGGGCGGGGGGCGACGCGCTCCGACGCCGCCGAGGACCGGCCCCCGCCTCTGGCGCCTGACTCCGAGTGCGTGACCCGACAGTCCGACGGGAGCCTGCGGACGGTGGACTGCATCGAGCCGCACCAGGCGGTGATCCAGCTGGCTGGAGTCAGCTCGCCGGTCGCCTGCAAGGAGGGCGAGGAGTTCGCACGCCTGAACACGAACGAGGGTGTGTGCCTCCGAACGCTCGACGGTTGGGTGCCGGACGGCGGGTCCTGAGCGTCGAGCGGTGCAGTCGGGGGATCAGTCGGCCCTCGGTCGGGCCCGGGCCAGGACGAGGGGTTCCTCGGCGTCCGGTGAGATCGGCCGGTCGGGCCGTCCCCGTTGCAGGAGCGACAGCATCTCGGTGTGGTGTCGCCATTCGAAGCCACGCTCCGGGTCCTTCCAGCTGGGTGCGGGGTCGGTCCGCCGGCCCCGCAGGAACTCCCACCACTGGAGCGCCCGCTCACGCGGGCCGGGTCGCGCCGCCCGGTGGAGCGCTTCCAGGATCGCGAGCCGTGTCGAACCCCGTTCGCCGTCGCTGCCGAGCGCCCGTGCGGCCGCCACCCAGTGCTGACGTGACTGCACCGGTGCGGGTCGGAGCCTCCTGATCTCCTCGAGCGGGATCCGGTCCGGGAAGCCGGTGGCCAGGCGCAGGGCATCGGCCGCCTGCAGGGCGCACATGGTCAGCAGGCACTTGCCGCACCGGCCGCAGTTGTCGGGTCGATCCTCGGCCCAACAGACCTTGAGGTGGGGGAGCAGGTCGGGTCGGTCACGGGCGAGCATCCAGACCTTGCCGACACGGTCCAGCGACACGCTGTCGTGCGAGATCGTCACGGACCCGCTCGAGAGGTGGGGCTCCAGCACCGGGCTGGAGCCGAACGGAACGATCTCGTCGACCGCCTGGGTGGACGGGATCACGACCCGGCCGAACAGCCCATCGGTGGCGAGCGCCAGCGCGGCCAGTGCGGCACCGTGGGCATCGGCCCAGTCGCAGCGGCCATCGGTGAGCAGTCGCACGTTGGTGCGTGGGACGACCACGGGGAGGCCGACCAGCTCCCCGACGTGCCGGGCGAGTCGGACCTCCTCGGCCAGGGTGGCCGGCGAGTGGACCGGCTCCAGGCCGACCACGTGCACCAGATGGGTGAGGGCGGTGCCCGGTGGTCGCTCGACCACGGCGCTCACCATGGAGTCGGCACCGCGGGAGAAGCAGCACCCCGTGCCCTCACCCGGTGGCCGGTCGTCGGCGGGACCGGTGGTCGTCACGACGGGAGGTCGGAGCCGGTGGTCCCAGCGGGCGAAGGCGGTGACGACCTCGCGGCACCCGGCCAGGGTCGCCGCCGACACCGGCGCGTCGACGTGCAGGTCCTCCCCGCCGAGCATGGCGGGCAAGAGGGTCGCCGCCAGGAACGCAGCGGCGTCACCGGTGTGCAGCGTCGCACCGTCGATCTGGGGGACGAGGAACTCGAGCATCAGCTCCCCGGAGCGTCCCGACACGCGTGCGGTGCGCAACCAGCCGTCGTCGGTCTCGGTGACGCTGATCCGGTCGACGATCACGACGTGAACCCGTCGGGCCAGCCGCGGCCGTCACGCGCCGGCCGGGACAGCTCCAGGACGACGTCGTGGCCATCGGCCCAGTAGTGCTTGTAACCCTCGTCGCCGCGCAGCAGCTCGAAGGTGCTCGGGCCACCGGGGCGGGTCGACCGGGCGAACTCCGTCCGGATCGTGTCCGCCAGCAGTGCCCGTCCGACGGAGAGTTCGCCGAACGCCGGGTCCCAACCGGCCTGGTAGTAGCTGACCGTGGTCCCGTGGCGCCGCAGCAGGATCGCTGCGGCCGGATCGCCGTGGACGTGGAGCGTCCGGATGGTCGCTCCGGCCGTGGTGGCCAGCGCACCCAGGGCGCGGCGCAGGAAGGTGCCGAGCCGGTCGCGGAACAGTCCGTGATCCGGACCGAATCGCAGCTCGTGCAGTCGGGCGAGCTGGTCGAACGCGGCGTCCACCTCCAGCGGCGTCGTGTGCTCGGTCACCTCGACGTCGGGCCGGTCGAGCAGGTTCGCCGCCGCGCCGGCGATGCGACGGCGACGGCGTGCGGCCGGACCGGACAGGTAGTCCTCCCAGCCTCGGTCGAGTCGGATGGTCGGGCACGGGACATCGAGCACGGCTCCCGACGGGTCGGCGTGACGGAACGCCGGGTCGAGCCCGTCGGTGCGGAACGGTGCATGGTCGGGCACCAGGTGGTCGAGCGTGTCGGCGAGCCGATCCGCCACGAGCGGGGTGTCGGCATCGGCGTGCAGCGGACCGGTCCGGTCGCTGATCGGGTCGCCGACGAGCCGCGCGAGATGTCGCTCCGGGTCGACGACGACACCGACGATGCCGGTCAGCCGCTGGCCGTCGCGCAGCGCCGCGATCCGGACGTCACGCCCGGCTCCGAGGATGTCGACCGCAGTCGTCCACCAGGCCGGCGTCGTGAAGACCGAACGGACCCACTCGGGATGCTCGGCGAGCAGGCGGGCCGCCTCGGATGCGTCGAGCAGTTCCACGGTCGGCACCGTCGGATGGTAGCGATCAGCGGTCCGCCCGGGGCCCGGCCGCCGAACGGGCCCAGGTCGGTCCGGCTCAGGGAGTGCCACCTAGCCCGCGCAGCACCGCAGCTGCCAGTTCGGCGGTCCGGGTGGCGTCGAAGCTCGCCGCCCGGTGCCGGGCCGCCCGGACGCGGTCCAGTTCGTCCGGCTCACCGACAGCGTCGAGCGCAGCGACCGCCTCCGAGATCGCGGCCACGAGCGCACCGGTGTCGAGCGGCTCGCAGAGCCACCCCGCCGCCCCGTTGTCGAGGAGGAACGTCGAACCCGCCGTCTGCGTCGCGACGACCGGGGTTCCGAGCGTCATCGACTCGAGCACCGACAGGCCGAACGACTCGTGCACCGACGCATTGACCGCCACGTCGAGCGCGACCTGGAGCGGGACGGGGTCGTCGGCGTGACCGAGCAGTCGGAGCCGGTCGCCCAGGTCGCGTCGCTCCACGAGGTCCGTCAGGTGCTCCACGAGTCGACCCTCTCGACCCAGGACGGCACCGCCGGCGATGAGGAAACGCAGGCGGTCGTCCTGGTCGCAGAGTCGGGAGGCGGCATCGATGAAGGCGGTCTGCCCCTTGTTGCGGTCGATGCGGGCGACGAGCCCCACGACGATCCGGTCGTCCCAACCGAGGGCCGTTCGGGCCGCCGCCCGTTCGCCGACCCGGGCGGCGAGCGGGGCGGTCGGGATCCCGGGCGGGACCAGGTGCACCGGGCAGTCGGCGGCGGTCCCGGGGACGAGCGAACGCTGCGCCTCGGCGACTGCCGGGGACGGGGCCAGGATCGCGGCGGTGGGCAGGTCGAGCACCTCGACCTCGGCGGGCCGGCCGTTCGGCATCAGCTCCATCCACCACGCCGCCGGCACCTCGGCGACCGCGGCGGCGTCCGCTGACGCCAGGTGGCCCCGGGCCCCGACCGACAGCACGGCGTCGGTCGAATGGTGGCGGAGGGATCGGCCGATGGCCGTGGGGAGGTCGTGGGCGACGTCGACGGGACAGCCGACCTGCCGGAACCAGTCGACGAGCGGGCCCGGCTCCCCGACCAGCGCCCGGGGCCGCACGCCACAGTCGGGCAGGGACCCGGCCAGGTGGGCGAGTGACCGCTCCGCTCCGCCCGCGACGGACAGCGTGTCGACGAGGAGGACGTCCACGGGCGTCAGGAGGTCGCCGTGACCGGTTCCGGTTCCCGGTTGACGGCCCGGTGGGCAGCCCGGCGGGCGGCGACGGCGGACCGGAACGCCCGGGCGGTGATGCCGGCGGACCGATCCCAGGAGCGGCTGGCGATGTGGACCCGGGCGGCATGCAGGGTCGCCGCTGCCTCCATTGGGTCGTCGAGCGCTCGACGCAGGGCATCGGCCAGCGCCTCCGGGTCGCCCGGTGTCGCCCAGGTCGCGCCCCGGTCTCCGAGTGCGGCACGACTGGTCGGCAGGTCGGCGGCGACGACGGGCGTGTCGTGGGCGACCGCGAACAGCATGGAGGACGGCGTCCAGTCGACCCGTCGGGCGAGCACCGCCAGGTCGGCGATCCGGTGGTGGGTCGAGACCGTCTCCGGAGCGAGGCGACCGGGGAGCACCCGGATGTCGGGCCGGTCGAGTGAGCGGAGGAACCGACTCGTCGGTTGGTCGATCTCGCGTCCGGCGATCGCCAGCACGACCTCGGGCCGATCCAGCAGATCGAACGCGGTGACGAGCAGCGGGAGATCCTTGTCGGCCCGCAACGCTCCCTGGGCCAGGACGACCCGAACATCCGGGCGAATGCTCAGACGGGCCCGGGACTCGTCCAGGTCCCGGGGCTCGGACGTGGCCGGTACGACGAACGGCCGGTAGTCACCCAACGGTGCCGTGGCGATCGGGAGCGGGCGGTCCCGCATCGGGCCTGCCAGGTTGCCGACGAATCGAGCGGTCGGCTCGTCGTGGACGATGGCGAGGTCGACATGAGCCAGCAGGTGGCGTTCGACCGTGGACCGGAAGGGATCGGCAGGATCGAGCAGGGCGCCGGGTTCGTGCACCGTCCACGCCAGGGTCGTGCCGGTCCGTTGCACCCGGTCCAGCCGGTCACACACCCACGTTGCGGTGTCGAGCCCTTGCGGGGCGTCATCGGCCAGTCGGTGCAGGCTCCAGTGGATGTGCAGCACGTCGGGGCGTCGGCTGGGCTCGGCCAGCCACGCATCGGACAGGTCGGCGGTGCCGATCAGGTCGACACCGTGTGATGTCAGCGACCCGTAGACCGCCCGCTGGTACGGGTTGTCGTCGGTGGTCCACGGGATCCGGGCGACCGAGAGCCGATCGCGGGAGTGGGAGCGCACCGGGCGAGCGTACGCACGATGCCCGTCCGGTGCCCGTTCCGGCCGCCGCGTGGCGAATCGCCGTCCCGGGCGACAGGCCCGGCCGCCGGCTTTCCGGTGCAGGGAAGGCCACGGCTATGGTGAACGCATCCGGGCGTATAGCTCAGTCGGCTAGAGCGCTGCCTTCACACGGCAGAGGTCCACAGTTCGAGTCTGTGTACGCCCACCCCGAAACCCCTGCTGCGGCAGGGGTTTCTGCGTTGCGGGTGACCGAGGGGAACACCAGGGCGGGTCGTGCGGTGGCGACCTGCCCGCGTGACGCTTCGTCGAGGGTTGCGAGCACGTGCACCGTCGCAGCGACGACCAGGTCCGTCGGACACAACTCCACCGTCGCCGCCCGGGAGCGACGCGTCGACCTAGGCTCGGCGTCGCAGACACCACGAGCGAGGAGCGCGTCCATGCGCATCACCCGGGTATGCATCAGACTCGTCGCCGTCGCCGGCCTGGCCGTGTCGCTGCTGCTCGCGGCCTGCGGCTCGGACGACGAGCAGTCGGTGGCTCCGGAGTCGTCGACGACCTCGCCGTTCGCCGATCGGTCCACCACCACGGCTGGAGCGGCGTCCACCGGCGGTGGTGACCCGTCGAGCGGCGGTGCCTCCGCCGAGGGTTCGTCCGCAGGTGGTTCGCCGAGCGGCGGCTCGTCCGGATCCGGTGGCGGCGCATCCGCCACCCCGGCGATCGAGGAGTTCGGCGTTCCGGCGACCGTGGACTGCTCCGGGGGTGACCCGCAGGTGTCGCTCACATGGTCCACCCGCGACGCCGATCGGGTCACGATCTCGGTCGACGGGCCCGGGGTGTACGCGGAGTACGGACCCAGCGGCGAGACCACCATCCTCTTCCCGTGCCCCGGCCCGCACACGTACCTGCTCACGGCCTACGGGAACGGCGGTGCGACCCGGACCGAGACCGTCACCGTCACCGGTGAGAACGTCACGCCGGCGGGGGAGGGCGGCGGCTCCTCCACCGACGACACCGACGGGTCCGGGGGCAACTGATCGACCGGGGTCGGGCCCGCCCCGCCGCATGTCCACCGGTGGGTCTCCCCGAGGACCGGTCCTGTAGCGTCCGGGGATGGCCGGGCGAACGACCTCGAGGCCCTGATGCACCTCGGGCGGCCGGAGCAGCGCCGGATCGGATCGCGGATCAGGTCCTCGGTCACCGTCGAGGTCGACGGGCGCTCCGAGGTCTGGTGGTTCGAGGTCGAACGTCGCTGGTCGGGCCAGCTCGACCGGGGGAACGCAGCGTTCCTGCCGCTGGCGGCACTCGTCGCCGCCGTCCGGGGAGAGGACCTCTCGATCGACGGGCCGGTCGACCCGCTCCAACGGGAGGGGCTGGACCGGGCATCGGAGCGCTACTCGGGCTGGTGGGGATTTCGTCCCCCGGCCGTCCGGTCGCTCGGAACCGAGCCGGTCGGGCCGGGCGGCGCCGATCGGGCACTGCTCTTCAGTCGGGGAGTGGACTCCTCGGCCGAGCTGGCGTCCTCGGTGCTCGGCGAGTCCGCTGCCTTCGACCTGGTGGTGACCGTGGCCGGCGTCGATGCGCTCCAGTCGCCGGCGGTGTCCGCCGCTCGGACCCGTCGGACCTGCGCCGCGGCCGAAGCGCTCGGTCTGCCGTGCATCGTCGTGACCACGAACCTCCGCGATGTCGCGGACGGCCACCTGGACTGGGACCGCTCCCACGGGGCGGTGTTCGCCGGGGCCGGACTGCTCCTGGGAGGTCGGCTCGGCGAGTTCGTCCTCTCCCAGGCGGTCGCCGCCGCCACCGAACGACGTCGTGACCGGCCCTACGGCGTCCACCGCGACCTGATCGGTGCCTGGTCGACCTCGGGCACCCGGGTGTCGCCCGGCGACCCGATGCGGGACCGGGTCGACAAGGTGGCTCAGGTGCTCCGGGTGCCGGAGCTCGCCGGAGCCGTTCAGGTCTGCTGGGAGTCGGACCGGGTGGGCAACTGCGGGCGTTGCGAGAAGTGCTGCGGGACGGCGACAGCGTTGGCGGTGCTCGGCCGCTCAGAGGTGGTGGACGAGTGGTTCGACACGCCGCTGCGGTCCGAGGTGGTGCGCCGGCTGCCCACGCCGGACCCGACGAGGCCCGGAGCGCTGGCGGAGGTACTGGACCGACTGGCACGGGTGGCCGGAACCGGCGGCGACCCGGTGCTGATCGAACTGGACGAGGCCTGGTCGGAACGTGCGGCCAGATCCACGTCGGGTGCCCGGGCCGGACTGGCCGGCTTCGATCCGGCGATGCGGCTCCGGTCGAGCGGTCCGTCCCCCGATGGACCCTCGGTCCGGCTGTCGGGGCCGTTGGGCTGGGGTGAGGGAGCGACGCCGCTGCACCTGGATGTGGCCGAACGGGACCGCCTGATGGAGCGAGCCCGTGGTGCTGGCCGGCCCGTGCCGTGGTGCCAGGTCGATCGGCTCTCGCCGGAGTCGGCCCGGGTGGCCGGGACGCTGGCAGACCTCCGCCCCGGTGGTCTGGTGGCGCTCGTCGAGGTCAACAGTCCGACGGTGACCGTCGATGCGGTCCGCAGGATGCTGGAGCAGGCGACGATCCGCGTCTGGTCGTCGGCGGCCGCACACCTCGAGGCGGTGCCGTTGATCGAATCGCTCCAGTTCGGCTGCGTCCCGATCCAGGTGTCGACGCGTGTGGCCGACGTCCGCCGGGGACTGCCCGAGTGGGCCCACGTCCTGGTCGCCGATCCGGATGAGCTCGCTCTCGGCTGGCCCGACGAGGAGCATCTCGATGCCGGGTGGGACGCCGCGGTGACCCTCGTGGCGGCCGGCTCCGCGCGGCGCGATGCCGTGCTGGCCCCATCCAGCGAGTCGGCCTGGGAGGTGGGCTGGTGAGCGCGCTGGGACGTCTGCGCGCGTGGGTCGCCCAGTGGCGGGGCGTGCCCGCCCGTGCCGAACGGATCGACCGCATCGCCGTCCACCTGGACCGAGCGGTCGCCGAGCTCGACGGCCGGCTGGACGGGCTCGACACGCTCGACGCACTCGAGCGCATGGAACGGAACCGCCGGGACGACGCCCAACGTCTGGACACCGCCGCGGCGATCGCCCTGGCCGAGGCCCGGGGTCGTCACGAGGACGTGGCCCGTTGGACGACGTCGATCGATCAGCGGGTCGCAGCGACGGACGAGCGGCTCCGCCACGTTGCGCACGATCAGCGCGTTGCGCTGGAGGCATCGCTCGCCCCGGAGCGTGACGAGGTCGCGGCGGCGCTCACAGCGCAGCATCGCCACGACGGCGAGCGTCGGAGCGGGCTCAGCGTCCTCACGATCACGTGGAACCACGCGGGCTGGCTCCCCGAGGCGGTCGCCTCGGCGTCGGCCACGCTCGATGCGCTCGGCGACGACGCCGGGGTGCACCTGATCCTCGACGACGCCTCGACCGACGAGACGGCCGAGGTCCTGGACGGGATCGCTGCCGACCCCCGGGTGGTGGTCGTCCGCTCGCCCGCCAACCTCAACCTGGCGCGGGCGCGCAACGTCCTGCTCGCAGCCTGTCCCACGACCCATGCAGTGGTGCTCGACGCCGACAATCGGTTGTGTCCCGACGGCGTGGTGGCCGCCCACCGGGTCGCCCGGACCCACCGACCGGTCCTGGCCTGGGGTCAGGTCGTGGCCAGCGACGACGCCGGGACGACCTGGGACGCCTTCGCCTACGCACCCGCCCACGAGACGCTGCGCTACGGGCTGTGCTTCGACTCGATGTGCGTGGTCGACGTGGAGGCGCTCGAGGGCCTGGGCGGCTACTCGACCGACCCGAAGCTGGGGGGCGTCGTCGACGACTACGAACTCCTCCTCCGATCGTTGCGACACGACCGTCTGGTGGTCTTCGTTCCCGTCGTGCTGGGGCGGTACCGCTTGGCGCCGTTCCGACACAGCGCGCTCGCCGCCGACCACCAGCGCGCCGCCCAGCACGTGGAGCGCATGTTCCTCTACGACGATCCGCCGTTCGAGCGGTTCCCGGTGGCGGCGATCCACCCGGCGATGGGCGTCCTGTGGGCGTGGGCGGGGGCCCGGGAGCGGCTCGGCTGGTGGCCGTCGTCGCCACCGCTGGAATTCGGAGGTGGGGACGCCGGGACCGATGTCCCGGCCGGGCCCCGCATCCTGCTCGTGGCCCCCGGCGGCGTCGCGAACCTGGGCGACGACGCCATCACCTGGTCGGTCCTGGAGCGGATCGGTCGGGCCCTCCCCGACGCCCGGGTCCACCTGGTGACCGATCGTGACCCACCGCCGCAACGGCCGCGTCGACCGGTGGTCCCCGTCCGCTGGGACGGGACGGTGCTCGAGCTCCGCCGGGGGCTCGACCCCGGGTTGCTGGAGGGCGCTGCCGACCGGATCGGTGTGCCGGTCGGAGCGTTCGGGGCCGATCCGGTGCGGACATCCATCGTCGACCTGTCCGGATTCGACCTGGTCGTCATGGCGGGTGGGGGCAATCTGGCGGACGACTTCGCCGAGGACGTCGCCGTTCCCCGGCTCGCCGTCGCGGCGGTGGCGGGTGCGCTCGGGGTGCCGGTCGTCTGGAGCGGCCAGGGGATCGGCCCCCTCTCCGCCGACCGACTCGAGCTGGTCCGACGGGTGCTGTCGGACGCCTCGGCGGTGTCGGTCCGCGACGAGGGTTCGGCCGAGCTGCTCGGAACGACCGACGGACAGCCGATCGCCGAGGTCGTCGGCGATGACGCCGTCCGACCCGGTGGCGCCGATCCGGCCGCGGTCGACGAGGCGCTCGGACGGGCGGGACTGGCGCACGGGTCACGGTTCGTGGTGGTGCACCTGCGCGACGCCCCCTACGTGACCGACGGGAACGAGGACGGGACGGGGGACGGGACGACGATCGTCGATGCCGTCGACCGGCTCGCAGCCGGACGTGGGATCCCGGTGCTCGCTCTCGCCGTGAACGACAACGGTCCGGGAGAGTGCGCCACCGTCGGTGCTGCTCTGGCGGGTCGGGACCTGACCGCCGAGTGGACGCTGCTCGACACCCTCGACGATGTCGCGCTCACCGCATCGCTCGCCGCCCGGGCCGAGGCGGTGATCGCGCACTCGTTCCACGTCGCCCTCTGGGGGCTCGCCTCGGGCACTCCGACGGTGCTGGTGGCGGGTTCGGAGTACTACCGGCTCAAGTCGTCGGGACTCGGACGGTCCTTCGGGCTCGGCGAGTCGGTGGTGGTCGCCCCGTCGATCGACCACCTGGAGCTCACGAGGCAGTTGGACGACGTGGCGGCAGCCCTGGCGACAGGTGTTCCGTCCCGGATGTTCGCCTCGGTGGAGGACTGGCTCGGCGCGCGCTGCCGTCGTGCACTCGACCCCGGGTGTCAGTAGCCGGCGGAGGCCATCGAGTAGGTGCTCACGAGCGCCGTGATGACGGCGAACGTGGCGATGAACACCCCGGTGGCGATCGTGGCTCCGATGCAGAACTTCACCATGTCGGACTCCTCGACGAACGGTTCGTCTCGAGTGAGTCCTCGGCACACGGGCGGGCCGATTGCATGGGTGGAACCACCCAGCGGGCTCGTTGGCGGGCGGCCGATCCGATCAGTTGCCGGTGGGAGACCGCTCGGCTTGGCGGTACCCGCAGCGTCGCGGGAGTCGATCAGCGCGTCCAGGATCCAGTGCGGCCAGATCAGGAGGAGCCGCGACCGAACCCGAGCGTGACCGGCTGGGCCGACACCTCTCCGACATCCGTGGTCGGCTCGGGGGGCGGATCGACCTCGAACGGGGGCGCTGCCGGCCGTGGGGGAGGGGCCAACCGTCGCAGCCGACCCCGTCCTCGAACCAGATCCGCAACCACCTCGGGTAGGCGTCGACGGAAGTGGTGCAAGTAGTGGCGCCCGTAGTCGAAGGCCTGGATGTCCCGGTCGACGAGCACCTTGACGCCCTCGCCGAGCATGGTCAGGGTGCTCGTCGTCCGGACGGACATCTTGGGCAGCCGTTCCACGCGCACCCTCGACCGAAGCTTCGCCGGAACGAGTGGCAGGGTCCGGAACATGAACTCGTACTTCCGGTAGAGCGCTGCCTCCTCGGTGTCCTCGGTGCTGGGCGCATGGAAGTGGCCGCTCTGGCCGCGATTGATGAGATCGAGGTCCTCCTGGCTCAGTTCTCCCCGCTCGACCGCTGCCCTGGTGAGTTCGACTCCGGGGAGGTACTTCAACCAGAAGACCTGGATCCGCTTCGGAGTGTGTGCCACGTACAGCTGCCGTGCTTCCTCCTGGGCGGAGAGCGGTTCACCAGGAAGGCCGAGGATGTGGTCCACCTTCACGTCGAGCCTCGCCGACTCCAGAGACTGGAGCGAGGCCCGCATGTGGGTGTCCTTCTCCATCCTGAGCAGCTCGTAGCGCTTGTACTCCTCATCGGCCGACTGGACGCCCATCTGGACCCACTCGCAGCCAGCATCCTTGAGCCAGCGGGCCATGTCGTCGTCGACGTAGCGCGGGTGGACGAGGCAATGGAAGGGCCGGTCGATCTCCCGCCGGTACTCGCCCAGGAATGCCTTCAGCCACTCCTTGCTGGTGGTGAAGATGTCGTCCTGGAAGTCGATCCGCTTCATGTCCCACCGGCCCTTCGCCAGGACCAGTTCCTCCATGACGTTGTCGACCGAACGGCGTCGCAGGTACTTGCCCCCACCCTTGCCCGGGAGCTTGGCGTAGAAGTTGTTGAAGCAGAACGTGCACCGGTACGGGCAGCCCCGCGAGGCCATCGTCATGTAGTTGTCGCGGATGCGGATGTGACCTTCCCAGAGCGCCTTGTCCCAGAACGGGAGCTCGTCGAGGTCCTGGATGAACGATGCGTTCGGTCCGCTGACCAGTCGGCCCCGGTCGACCCACCACATGTTCGGGATCGGCTCCGCAGGGCGTTCGCCGGCGGGCGGGAGAACCTCGCACAACCGGAGCAGGGGGATCTCGCCCTCGCCTCGACAGACGTAGTCGACGCAATCGTTCTCGAGGCAGACCTCGGGGACGGCGGAGGGATGGACGCCTCCGAAGATCACGGGCACGTCGAGGCGTTCCTTCACCGCACTGGCCACCGTCAGGGCCCACTGGTACATGGGTGTGAGCACGCTGAAGGCAACCAGATCGGGTTGCTCGGCGACCACCTCGTCGACCACTCGGGCCGTTCGATCGAAGATGCGTGCCAGTGTCGGCACATCGAGGTAGGTCCGATCATCGAAGAGGGCGGGATCGAACACCAGCGAGGTGGTGTGACCCTCCCGCTTCAGGACCGAGGAGAGCAGGGAGATTGCGAGCTGCTCCTGCCCCAGAGCGACGAACGTCACTTTCATTCGGCTGACCCCCCAGTCACATCCCGCGCTTCCGGAGCGAAGGATACCGCGTCGCTGAGCACGAGTCATGAGCCGGGCCGCTCGTGGTGATCGCTGGTCGGGCAACAGCAGGGTCCGTCAGTTCGACAGGCCGACGATCCGGGCGACGAGCACGACCAGCACCAGCAGCGACAGCGACGTCTGCCCCATCATCAGCACCTTGGCGGCCCGGGCGTGGACGACCTCGGCAGTGGGGCCGAAGGTGGCGTTCGTGTTGAAGGAGAGGAACAGGTAGTCGACCCAGTCCTGGGACCGGCCGGGCCGCTTCGGGTCCTCGGGGAACTCGAACGCGCCGCCGTCGAGTTCGGCGTCGAGCAGGCGGTACCAGACCGCGAACACGAGCACCGTGTTGGCGTAGACGAGTGCCAGATCGGCGAGCAACCGGAGTTCCTGAACGGGTCGGAACTGGGCGGTCGCGACCAGAGTCGCCACGTTGAGCACCAGGTTGAGCGTTGCCAGTGCCAGGTAGGCGATGAGGATGCGGTTCATCCAGGACGGGCGGGCTCTCGCCATCGCGGCCACGACCACGACGACGGTCGTGGCGATGAACAGTCCGCCCGTCACCGCTTCCACCAACTGGATGGCGTCACGTCGGATGTTCTCGTTGGCCAGGACCAGCAGGGACACCCGACGGGACAGGAACTGGTCGATCAACTGGATGGCGATGAAGAGGGCGACGGTCGACCAGATGGGCAGGAGGTTGTGATCCTGATCGGGTCGTTGGTGGGCCGGACGCGTGCTGGACGGATCGTCCTGATGCTCGTCGTCCGTCACGCCAGCACGTTACGAGGCTGAGGGATCCACCGCGGTGGAGCGTCGTCGGCCTGCGGTCCGGCGTCGGTCGAGGGTTCGTTCGATCCGGGACCGGTTGTAGCGCTGGATGCAGACGAACGGGAGGTGCCCGGCCCATCCGAAGCAGATCATCACCACGCCGAGCGGCCACGAGCACCAGACGAGGAACAGCGGGCCGGACACGGCGTTCATCCAGTGCACCGTCTCGGCGCGTCGGGTCTCGGCGGCGAAGCGCTCGAGGAAGGCGTCGGAGCGGTCGGTGATGGCTCGCTTGGAGAAGCCGCCGGGGAAGATGTCGCCCTTCTCGGGGAGCTTGTCCTTCCAGGCCCGGATCCGCAGTCGTCGTTCGTAGAACCGTCCGCCGTCCTCGAACCGCCGCGGCCGGGTGAGCCAGTTGTCGTGCTCGAGGCGCCGGAGCGGGATGCGATGGACCCCGAACCCGGTCGTGAAGCCGATGACCACCCAGGCCACGATCGAGGCCACCAGCGACGCCTCGAAGCCCAGATCGATCAGCACGGGCGCCAGCCTGTCATGTCAGGCTCCCGCGGAGTGCAGTGGGATCTGTCGATCGCGCCACTGCACGGACCGCCGCACGTGGGTTCGCCAGAGCGAGCGGACGAAGATCCCGCAGAAGAACACGAGGAGCACCGGGTAGCACAGGGCGGTCAGGGGTCCGAAGCTCCCCACCCGACGGAACAACACCGAGAGCTGGGTGACGAACGCCGCGTAGAGCCCCACCGACAGGGCGAGCGGCGACGCGCCGCGCAGGCCGTCCACCAACTCGATCGCCGCAGTCCCCAGGCCGGTCACCCAGACGATGATCGCCAGGAGCCGGAACGCCCCGGTCGAGGATGCTCCCGACGCGAAGTTCTTCGTCCACCCCTCGGCCAGCTGGCGGAGCCCTCCGGGGTACATGCGGAACCGGACGTCGTCCCGACCCAGGGCCACGTGCACGCCGAGGCCGTGCTCGTGGTAGCGGCGAGCGAGCGCCAGGTCCTCGACCACCTCGGTCCGAACCGATTCGTGCCCTCCGATCGTCCGGTAGTCCTCGATGCTCGTCGCCAGCACCGGTCCGAAGGCTCCACCGTGTCGGCGACGGGAGCCGGCGGCGGCCCCCATGACGGCGATCGTGTTGAACAGGGCCGAGAGCTGCTCGTAGGGCCGGGCCGTCCGGTGCCAGGGTTGGACCGAGACGAGTCCCCCTTCCACGGCCAGCTCGGCGAGGAGTCGATCGATCGCCCCGGGGGCGAGCCGGACATCGGCGTCGAGGAAGACGATCGCGTCGCCGGTGGCCTGGCCCGCTCCGGTGTGGCAGGCCCAGCTCTTGCCGGTCCAGCCGTCGGGCAGCGGAGGGGCCGGGACCACCTCCACGAAGTCGAACGATGCTGCGAGCTCGGCGGTCCGGTCCGTCGAGTGGTCGTCCACGACGACGACCCGACACCGGGCGGGGCGGGCCCGCTCGAGGTCGGCGAGGAGGTTGCCCAGACTCAGTTCCTCGTTGCGGGCGGGGATCACGATGGTGACGCCGGTTGCGGGGGCGGTCGTCGGAACCGCCGGCAGCGAGCGCACCCGCCCGAAGGCCCAGGCGCCCGCCATCAGCGCTGCGACGCAGATGAGGATCGTGGTGGTCATCGCTGCTCGTTCCGGTCGTGGCCCGCACTCCTCGGCGGGCGCCTCGACGGCGGTCGTCCCCGCCGAGGGGAACGCGAACGCCGACAGTCTGACCCAACCCCGGCCACGGCGGGACGATTCCCCGTCCCGGATGCCGTCGAAGCCTCGCGTCGCCCGCCGGATTGCCGCGACACGCCACGCTCCGTGGTCCAGACTGAGCGCGTGGTGGTCCACGGGGGTCAGGGACATCGCCGCTCACCGGCGCCCGACGTGCGGGCGCCACGGCGGGTCGTCGTGCTCGACCGGGGTGTCGGCGACGGGCGGCGACTCGTGGAGCAACTCGCAGGATCTGCGGTCGTGGACGCCGTGGCGGTCAGCCCGGCCGACCTGAGCGACCGGGTCGTCCCGTGGCCGGGCCTCCGGATCGACGACGTCACTGCGGTGCTGCTCATGGTGCAGGCCCATCGCGGGACCGTTGCGGCCACGGCGCGGATCGTCGAGCTGCTCGGCGAGGTACCGCTGGTGGTGGTCGCCGAGGACGACGACTCCCTCCACACCGGTCTCCTGGCGGCCGGGGCGAGCGAGATCGTGCCGCTTCCCGAGCTGTCCGGCCGGTCGCTCGAGCGGGCGGTCCTGGCGGCGTCGGCCCGACGCAGGAGTCGCTCGCCGAACGCACCCCACGCATCGGTCGACGCGCTCACGGGACTGGTGAACCGATCCGGTCTGGGGGTCGACCTGCCGCTGCGCCTGGCGACGGCCGACCGTCCCGGTGCCGTCGTCGTGATGTACGCCGACCTGGACCGGTTCAAGCTGGTCAACGACACCTACGGGCACTCGGTCGGTGACGAGGTGCTGGTCGAGGCGGCCGACCGGCTCCGCCGATCCGTCCGGTCGTCGGATCTGGTCGTGCGGGTCGGCGGTGACGAGTTCGTGATCGTCCTCGACGGTCCCCGGGTGGAACAGGTGGCGGAGGAGGTCTCGAGGCGGATCCTGAGGGCGTTCGGCTCGGGGATCCCCGTCGGTGGCCGCCACCTGTCGGTCGGGATCAGCATGGGGCTCGCCGCCTCACTCCCCGGAGAGTCCGCCGGCGACCTGGTGGCCCGAGCGGACCGGGCCCTCTACCTGGCCAAGCAGCGGGGTCGTGGACGGGTCGCCCGCTACGACGACGACCTGGAGCGATCGATCGAGCAGCTCCAACGGGCCGCGTCGGCGCTCAGCGGTGCGCTCGACCACGGTGGACTGCGCGTCGTGGCCCGTCCGGTGGTGGACCGGTCATCGGCCACCGTCCTGGGTCACCACTGCGTCCCGGCCTGGTCGAGCGAGGTCGACCTGTGCCTCCCGACCAGCGGTCACGGCTGTGTGGCCCCCGTCGCCGGCGGACGACCGGCGTCGCCCGCCGAGGTCTCGTGTCAGGTCGGGCGCGCTGCGGATCTGGTCCGCTGGGTCACCTCGCAGGTCGGCCGGTCGCTCGACCCGACCCGGGCCCTCGCCGCACCTCGCCGGGTCTACCTCGACGTGCCCGGTCCGGTGCTCGCCCACGCCCCCCTCCGGGTCCTCGAGGGCATCCGGCCCGAGCGGCGCGAGCGGATCGTGCTGCTCGTCGACGAGGACTGGCTCGTCCAGCACCCCGAGGTCCCCGGCGTCGGGGAGCTGATCGACGCCGGCTTCTCGCTCGGTCTGACCGGGTTCGGCGCCTCCCACGGTTCGCTCCGCCTGCTGGCTCGGTACCCGTTCGAGTCCGTCTGGGTCGACGAGCGGGTCGTGCACGGTCTGGCCGACGACCCGACCCGGCGGGCCGAGCTCGCGGGGATCGCGGCCACGGCCGCCACACTCGGTCAGCGGCTGGTGGCGCAGGAGCCGCTCCGGAGCTTCGACGCCGACGAGCTCGACCGGGTCGGTGGTGTGGCGATCGTGCGCTCCCGACTGTCAGCACCGTCGGCCGCCTCCGTCGACGGCGAGGTCACCCAGCCGCTCGCCACGGTGCTGGCGGCGGGGGGAGGGGTGTAGCTTCCGGCCGTCCACGAACGCCGGGAGCCAGCCGTGTTGCAGTTCACCGAGGAACACGACCTGTTCCGCCAGACCGTCCGCGACCTGGTGGCGCAGGAGATCGACCCCCACGCCGATGCCTGGGAGGCCGCCGGGGCGTTCCCGGCGCACGACCTGTTCCGACGCTTCGGCGACCTGGGGCTGCTCGGACTGGAGTACGACCCGATCGACGGCGGCGGTGGCGCCGACCACGTGTTCACGATGATCCTGGGCGAGGAGGTCGGACGCTGCGCCTCCCTGGGCGTCGCCATGGCACTGGCGGTGCAGACGGACATGGCGACACCGTCGCTCGCACGCTACGGGTCGCCGGAACTGCGCGAGCAGTACCTCCGTCCCGCCATCACCGGTGAGATGGTCACCTCGATCGCCGTGTCCGAACCGGACGCCGGCTCGGACGTGGCCGGCCTGCGGACCCGGGCGGTCAGGGACGGCGACGAGTGGGTCATCAACGGTTCCAAGA
>SXMI01000200.1 GCA_005777415.1 Actinomycetota bacterium
GAACGGGAACGCCTGCTCCACCTCGCGCTGCCACGGCGTGTCGGCGGCGAACGCGTGCCCGGCGGTGTGGAGTCGCGGCTGGTAGAGCACCACCAGCTCCTGGGCGATCTCGGCGACGGCGGCGCGCACCTTGGCCTTCGTCCGGGCGAAGTCCGCCCCGCCCATCCGGTTGAGCGTCGGCGCCTCGCCACCCGAGTACATGCGGACGGCGTCGATCTGGTCCGAGGGCACGTAGAGCCGGTCGTCGCCCTTGTACTCGAGCAGCAGGTAGTCCCGCTCCACCCCGCCGATCGCCCGTCGCACCATCCCGCCGAACCGGGCGACGCCGTGGTGGTGGTGCACGACGTGGCTGCCGAGCTCCAGCGACTCGAACACCTGCTGGGCGTCACCTCGCGACCGGACCGGCGGACGTCGGGTGCGGCGGCGGCCCGTCAGGTCCGACTCGGCGAGCAACGCCACGTCGACGCCCTCGATGACGCACCCACGGTCCAGCGGGGCCACGACGGTCGCGATCCGACCGGCCGACGCCGGAACGACGCCGGGCTCGTCGAGCGCGAACCCGGCACCGGTCAGGATCGACCGGACCCGCTCCAGCGTGCCCGGCGTCTCGGCACAGGCGACGACCCGGACGTCGCGGGCCAGGAGCCGACGGAGCTGGGTGACGATCGCCTCACCCTCGCCGGTCACCTGCGCCCAGGCCGCCGTTGCGACCGTTGGGGTGTCGGGCCCCTCCGCCAGCGACGAGATGGTCCACACGGGTGCGTCGGTGTGGTCCAACAGACGGTCGACGTCGGCGACCAACCGGGGGACCTCGTCGTCCTCGGTCAGGCCCCAGGTGCGCGACAGGCTGGCGGCCAGGTCCAGCTCCTCGTCGTGGACCGCCGTCGCCCGGGCCCGGAACCGGCTCGGGTCGAGGAGCACCACGCGGCCGTCGGCACCGAGCAGGTCGACCAGGACGTGCTCGTCGTCGACCAGCCAAGGCAGCCACGCCTCCATGCCCTCGAAGATCTGCCCCTCGGCGAGCCGCTCCCACTGCTCCCGACCCCAGGGTGCCGTGCCCACCAGCGCGGCTGCCCGGTCGCGCACCTCCGGGGTGCATCGCAGCTCGCGGGCCGGGAACACCTGCACCTCGGCGAGTCGGTCGCCGGCGAGCTGGTCGGCGACCGAGAACCGGCAGAGCCGGTCGACCTCGTCGCCCCAGAGATCGATGCGCACCGGCGTGTCCTCGGTGGACGGGAACACGTCGACGATCGAGCCGCGCACGGCGAGCTCACCGCGGTGCTCGACCTGGTACTCACGTCGGTAGCCGGAGGCGACGAGCCAGCCGACCAACTCGTCCACGTCGAGCCGGTCGCCGGGCCGCACGATGACCGGCTCGGTGTCCTCGACGTGCGGCCCCAGACGCTGGACCAGTGACCGGGCCGAGGCGACCACGACCCGCAGCGACTCGTCACCCGAGCGCATCCGCCAGACGGCCCGGAGGCGGCGCCCCATGGTGGCCACCGACGGGCTGATCCGCTCGAACGGCAGCGTCTCCCACGCCGGGACGACCTCGACCGCCTGCTCCCCCAGGAAGCAGGCCAGGTCGGAGCCCAGCCGGTCGGCGTCGTCGCCACCCGGGACGGCGAGCAGCGTCGGACGGCGATCGGAGCGGTCCACCAGACCGGCGATCACGGCGGCCTGCGCCGCTGCGGGGACGACCAGGTCACCGCTCCGTCCGCCGACGATCGCCGTCGTCGCCGGCTCGGCGCCGAGCGCGACGAGCAGCGGGGCCAACGGCGGGGACCCGGGTCCTGCGTCGGGGGTGGCGGCTGTGGTCACGGCGGAGGGAACCTCCCCGCGCCGGGTCGATCCCCCGGCGGGGCCGGACGACTCACCGGGCGTTGACCCGCTGCATCGCCGCGGCGAAGCCGTCGGCCACCACCGACTCCACGACGTCGGCCGCCGAGGCGACCATCTCGTCGAGGACCGTCCGCTGGGCCGCCGGCACCCGTGACAGGACCCAGTCGGCGCCACGACCGGGGCCACCGGGCGGCTTGCCGACCCCCAGTCGGAGCCGCAGGTAGGCGTCGGTCCGCAGATGGGCGTGGACCGATCGCAGACCGTTGTGGCCGGCGTGACCCCCGCCCGCCTTGAGCTTCATGCGGCCGGGGTCCAGATCGAGTTCGTCGTGGACGATCAGCACGGCGTCGGGCGCCACTCCGCAGCGCCGCACCAGGGCGCCGACCGCCCGGCCGGAGTCGTTCATCCAGGTGGTGGGCACCGCCAGCACCACCGGGTGACCGTCCAGACGGACCGTCGCCGTGGCGGCCGACACCTTGCGATCCGACCGGAGCCGGGCGCCACTGCGCTCGGCGAGCAGTTCGACGGTCTCGGCCCCGACGTTGTGCCGGGTGCCGACGTAGTCGTCCCCCGGGTTGCCCAGTCCGACGACGAGCAGGTCGCAGGACGGACCGGACAAGGTCAGTCGCCCGACTCGTCACCATCCGAGGCCTCGCCATCGGCGGGAGCCTCGGCGCTCTCGTCGCCGGCGCCGCGGCTCGTCACGGCGGCACGCGTCAGCTCGGCGGTCACCACGGCCTGCTGGGCCGGGCTGCGGGTCTCGAGGCCCTCCGGCAGCTGCAGGTCCGAGACCAGGATGGACGCGTTCTCGAGCGACATCTCGGAGATGTCGCACTCGATGGCGTCCGGGATCGAGTCCGGCCGGACGACGACCCGCAGCACCGACAGGCGCTGCTCGGTCATGCCGCCGTTGGTCGTCACCTGCTTGGCCTCGCCGACCAGCCGGATGGGCACCTCCACCTCGATCGGGGCGGACGGGTCGACCTTGAGGAAGTCGATGTGGACGACCTCACGGCGCACCGGGTGCCGCTGCAGCTCACGAACCACCGCCAGGTGGGACTCGCCGTCCACGGTCAACGTGATGAGGGCGTTGACGCCGGCGTCGGTCGACAGGGCCCGACGCAGATCGGCCCGGTCCACCGTCAACGTGGTCGCGGCCTCGCCGGCGCCGTAGACGACACCGGGGATGCGACCCTCACGCCGGGCCCGACGGGACGGACGGGTCCCGAGCTCACGACCGGTCTCGGCGACGAGGGTGACCTCGGACATGGTGGAACTCCTGGAGTTGGCAGCGCTGACGCCCGAACGGGCAGCCTCGGACTGTACCGGCGGGAACCGGCCGCATGCCAACGCGGTTCTGCCCGCCCGACGGTCAGTGCTGGTTCTGCCCGTCGAAGATCTCCGAGACCGAGGTGTCCTCGAACACGGCGTCGATCGCGTCGGCGATGATCCCCGCGGCCGAGAGCACCTGGATCTTGTCGATCCGCTTCTCCTCCGGCAGCGGCAGCGTGTTGGTGATCACGACCTTCTCGAGCGCCGAGTTCTGCAAGCGCTCGATCGCCGGCCCCGAGAACACGCCGTGGGTGGCGGCGCAGTAGACCGCGGAGGCCCCGTGGGCGGCCAACTGGTCCGCTGCGGCGCAGATGGGACCCCCTCCGGGCTATCGCATATGGGTTGCGCGCGGAACTCTCAGTGGTCCTCCCCCGCGGCGCGGGGGAGGACCACTGCGAGCCCGGTGCCTGGTCATATGCAATAGCCCCTCCCC
>SXMI01000201.1 GCA_005777415.1 Actinomycetota bacterium
CCTTGGCGTAGTCCACGGTGGCCTCGAAGATCGCCCGGCAGCTCGCCACCGTCGACAGCGCCATGGCCACGGTGGACTCCTCGAGTGCCCGCTCGACCACCTGTGCCGCGCCGGGGTCACCGGGTTCGACCAGGACCCGTTCGCCCTCGACCGTGGCGCCGCTCAGGTCGACCGTCGCGAGCGGCATCGTCGGGTCCATGGTGGCCGGCACGTCGGCGAGCACCTGCTCGGACGACACGACGACGACGCCGAGGCCGTCCTCGGAGCGGACCACCACGGCGAGTTCGTCGGCGCTCGCGCCGTCGAGCACATGGCTCGTGACCCCCTGCAGGCGCCAGCCCCCGCCGACCCGCTCGGCGGACACCCCGGTCGCCGCCGGGTCCCACCGCCCGGACTCGGCGACGGCGAGCGTGGCGGTGCAACTCCCCGAGGCGACCTCGTCCAGTCGGAAGGACGAACCCGCCGCCCGCACCATCGGGACGAAGTTGGTGACGGTGGCGAGGTAGGGCGAGGGAGCGGACACCCGGGCGAGCTCCTCGACGACGATGCCGACCTCGACCGGTCCGAGACCCAGCCCCCCGTGCTGCTCCGGCAGGCCGAGCGCAGGCCAGTCCAGGTCGCACAGGGTCTTCCAGAGCACATCTGCACCAGCGATCCCGTCGTACACGCTGCGCACCAGCGAGGGCGGACAGGCTCCGGCCAGGACGCTGCGAGCGGTCTCGCGGAGCTCGAGCTGCTCGTCGGTGAACTCGAGGTCCATCGGGCTCAGTCGTCGGCGCCGAGGAACCCCCGGCGGATGATGGTCAAGGTGGCATCGATCTCGTCGGCGCTCGTGCTGAAGCCGAGGACGAACACCCGGTACGGCGCGCGCTCCAGCAACGCCAGGAGCATCGCGCTCGCGATCTGTGGATGACCGAAGTCCCGTTGGTCCAACAGGCGCTCCAGGCGACTGAACACGACCGCTGCGATCTGCTGGGAGAAGGCGACCAGCTCCGGGGTCGTGCGCATGTCCTGCCAGGTGCTGATGACACCGCCATCGGCCTCGTAGGCGCTGAACCACTCCTCGAGCCAGCGCCGGAGCTCGGCGGCCGAGGCATCCAGATCGAGTTGCTCGACCAGCTCGACCAGTCGGATCGAGGCGTCCTCGGCCAGCGCCCGGAAGAAGTCGTCCTTGCTGTCGAAGTACCGGTAGAAGGTGCCGTGGCTCACCCCGGCCACCTCGACGATGTCATCGACCCTGGTCTCGTGGAACCCACGTGACGGCAGCACCTCGGCCCCGGCCCGCAACAGGGTCGCACGGGTGCGTCGGCCACGGGCCCGCAACCCCGACGGCGGAAGCGGTTCCATCGGGGCCACGATCTTGATCCGGCGACGACCCGCCGACCTGCCCCGACTGAAGTTCACGCCCTCCACCGGACCCCCCAGGACCCGGTGGAACAGACGGGCCAGCCCCAGCTGCAGCGGACGGCGGCTGATTCCCGCAGGCGCGGCCTCGGCGTAGAAGCTGCAGCGGATCAGGAGGCTGACGAGGGTGCCGACGATCCGGCGGTTCGCCGCCGTCGGCGACAGGTCGAACGCCTCGAGCAGCCGCTGGGCGGTGTGTCCGGCGATCGATGCCGGTCGAGCATCGCGGTCCCTGTTCGCCCTGGTGGCGTCGGGGTAGGCCCGGAACACCGGTGACCACTCCTCGTGCAACGACATGAAGTCGTCCATCCACCCCGTGAGGGTCGCCAGCCCCTCCTCGTCAGGGGTCACCGGTCCGAGTCGGTCGGACAGCTCCACCATCTCCCGGCCGAGCTGGGTCGCCAGCGTCCAGTAGACGTCGTCCTTCGACGAGAAGTACTGGTAGAAGGCGGGCCGCGAGCACTCGGCCCGCTCGGTGATCTGCTCCACCCGCGCCTCGGAGAAGGCGGTGTCGTCGAAGACCTCCATCGCAGCTGCGAGCACCCGGGCGCGGGTGTCGCTGCCACGCTCCCCGACCACGGGGTTGGTCCCGAACGGGGACCGGCGGACGACGTCGGGATCCATGACCGACACGGTAGCGACACCCCCCTTCACCCGTCCCATACCGGACTCTCTGCTCGACGACTGCGCCATCCGACCAACACGCGATAATCTAACAGCAACGTCAGGTGCCTCCCGCGGTACCACGAGGCTGAGCAGGGATGGAGCGCAGATGCAGGCCGATGATCTGATCCTGGTGAGTGTGGACGACCACGTGATCGAACCCCCGGGCCTGTTCGACGGACGCCTGTCGGGCGCCGCCGCGGACCTGGCGCCACGACTCGAACGACTCGACAGCGGGCGCGAGGTCTGGATGTTCGAGGGCGCCGCGCTGCCGAACGTGGGCCTGAACGCCGTGGTGGGTCGCGTGCCCGAGGAGTACGGACTCGACCCGCTCGCCTTCGACCAGATGCGGCCCGGCTGCTTCGACATCCACGAGCGCATCCGGGACATGGACGCCAACGGCGTGCTCGGCTCGCTGAACTTCCCGTCCATGACCGGCTTCACGGGCCAGCTCTTCACCACCATGGACGACAAGGCCGTGGCGCTCGAGATCCTCCAGGCGTACAACGACTGGCACGTCGAGGACTGGTGCGGCACCTACCCCGGACGCATGATCCCCTTGGCGGTGCCCCCCGTGTGGGACCCCCACCTCATGGCCGCAGAGGTTCGCCGGATGGCCGAGAAGGGGTGCCATGCGGTCACCTTCTCGGAGAACCCCGAGAAGCTGCGGCTCCCGAGCTGGCACAGCGACCACTGGGACCCGTTCCTCGCCGCGTGCGAGGAGACCGGCACGGTGATCTGCCTGCACATCGGTTCGTCCTCGTCGACGGTGATCACCGCGATGGACGCACCGATCGACACCATGATCACCCTGCAGCCCATGAACATCGTCCAGTGCGCAGCCGACCTGGTGTGGTCGCCGGTGTTCCGCAAGTTCCGCAACCTCCGCATCGCCCTGAGCGAGGGTGGGATCGGCTGGGTGCCCTACTTCCTGGAGCGGATCGACTACGTCTACAAGCACCACCGGGCGTGGACCAACCAGGACTTCGGCGACCGTCTGCCCAGCGAGGTGTTCAACGAGCACATCCTGACCTGCTTCATCGACGACGCCGTGGGCATCGAGGTCCGCGAGTACCTCAACCCGGATCACATCCACTGGGAGTGCGACTACCCGCACTCGGACTCCACCTGGCCCGACGCACCGGAGATGGCGATGCGCTACCTCCAGGGCCTGCCCGACGAGGACATCAACCGCATCACCCACCTCAATGCGATGCGCAACTTCAACTACGACCCGTTCGTCCACATCCCCCGGGAGGAGGCGACCGTCGGGGCGCTCCGGGCCCGGGCCACCGATGTGGACACCACGCCACGGTCCTTCGGCACCGGGAAGTTCGAGGAGGACGGGATCGTGACCGCCCTCACCCTCGCCGAGCGCATGGCCAAGCAGGCAGAAGAAGCCGCCGCGCAGCAGCCTGCGTGACGAGGTGTCCGTCCCCTTTCGCGTCCAGCCCGCCCTGGACGATGAGAACCGGTTCTTCTGGCTGTCGGGCGAGGACGGCTGCCTGCGCTTCGCCCGCTGCGGGGACTGCGGAGAGTGGTTGCACCCGCCGCTCCCCCGCTGTCCGGCGTGCGGGGGCCGGGACATCAACCCCGAGGCCGTGAGCGGCCGGGGCCAGGTCTGGTCCTACACCGTCAACCACCACTCCTGGGACGGCAGCACCGAGCCCTACACGATCGGCCTGGTCGAACTGGACGAGCAGCAGGGCCTCCGACTGACCACCAACCTGGTCGGCTGTGCGCCCGACGAGGTGCACATCGGCATGCGGGTGCGGGTGACCTTCGAACAGCAGGGCATCGTCTGGTTCCCCCTGTTCGAGCCGGACCCGGACGTGACCGACCCGGAGGGGGGCTCGTGACCGACTTCGAGCAGCGCTCGGTCATCTCGGGCATCGGACAGTCCGAGGTCGGCCGGCGACTCGGGCGCACCGGCCTGGAACTGACCCTCGACGCCTCGCTCGAGGCCATCGCCGACGCCGGGCTGACCCCCGACGACATCGACGGCATCGCGACCTAACCGGGTGCCAACCAGGGCCCGCCCGGGTTCTCGGGCCCCGGCACACCGGAGGTGCAGGACGCACTCCGACTGCAGGTCGACTGGCACTCGGGTGGCATCGAGGGCGCAGCGCAGCTGGCCGCCGTGGTGAACGCCGTGCTGGCGGTCGGTGCCGGGCTGGCCCGACACGTCCTCGTCTACCGCACGGTCACCGAGTCGAGCGCCCAGGGCAGCGGCGGTCGCAGCGGCATCGGCATGGATGGGGGCGGCGGCGGGGGTGGCGGCGCACCCCGGTTCGGCGGACCGTTGCAGTGGAGCCTGCCGTTCCGGGCCTACTCCGCCGCCAACTGGCTGGCCATGAACTGCCACCGCCACATGCACGAGTTCGGCACCACTCCCGAGCAGCTGGCCCAGATCGCGCTCAACGGGCGGCGGAACGCAGCGCGCAACCCGAAGGCGGTCTACCGGGAACCCATGACCCTCGACGACTACTTCGCGGCCCGGGTCATCACCACACCGTTCCGCCTCTTCGACTGCGATGCCCCGGTCGACGGCTCCACGGCGGTGATCGTCAGCGCCGCCGAGCACGCCCGGGCGGTGGACCACCCCGTGGCCCGCGTCGAGGCGGTCGGCACGGCCCTCCGGGGCCGCCCCTCCTGGGACCAGTGGGACGACATGACCACGATGTCGGCCCGCGACGCCGGAGCGATGGTCTGGGAACGGACCGACCTGACCCCGGCCGACGTCGACATCGCCGAGCTCTACGACGGGTTCAGCTTCCTGACCATGACCTGGCTCGAGGCGCTCGGCTTCTGCGGCAAGGGCGAGTCGGGTCCGTTCATCGAGGGGGGTGGTCGGATCGCGTTGGACGGGGAGCTTCCGCTCAACACCCATGGCGGCCAGCTCTCGGCGGGACGTCTGCACGGTTTCGGGTTCATCCACGAGGCGGTGCTGCAGCTACGCGGCGAGGCCGGGGACCGCCAGGTCGGTGGTCCGAACGCTCCCGGCCGGGCCCCGGAGGTCGCGGCCGTGGCCAACGGCGGCGGTCCGATCGCCGGGGCCATGATCCTCACGAAGGAGGACGGTCGGTGACGCTCGTCATGTTGTTGGAGATGGTGGCGGCCGCCTTCGGTGACCGCCTCGGGATCGGCACCGCCGACCGTGGGCTGACCTACGGCGAGCTCGCCGACCGCTCGGCCCGGGGCGGCCGCCTCATCGATGAACGGGGCGCCGGTGCCGTCGCGTACCTGGGCACCACCGATCTGGCGTTCCCCGTGGCGCTGTTCGCTGCGGCGTGGGCGGGGGTGCCGTTCATCCCCCTGAACTACCGCCTCTCCGACGAGCAACTCGGCGCCCTGCTGGCTCGGCATCCCGATCTCCTCGTCGTGACCGACGATCCCGACCGGGTCCGGGCGCTCGATGCGCCGACGGCCGGGGTCGTCGACCTGGATGCATGGATGGCCGCTACCGGCAGCGGACCCGGGGCGGACGAACTCCCGTCGTCCACCGACGGCGAGGACACCGCCGTCCTGCTCTACACCTCGGGCACGACCTCGGAGCCGAAGGCCGTGGTGCTGCGTCACCGCCACCTGGCGGCGTACGTGATCACCTCGATCGAGTTCGCCTCGGCCGATGAGGACGCCGCCGCCCTGGTGTGTGTCCCGCCTTACCACATCGCCGGGGTGGCCAACACGATCACCAGCATCTACTCGACCCGCCGCGTCGTCTACCTCCCGCAGTTCACACCGCAGGCCTGGCTGGAGCTGACGCGGGACGAATCGGTCACCCACGCGTTCCTGGTCCCCACGATGCTGGCCCGGGTCGTCGACCACCTCACCGATGAACCGGCCGACTGTCCGGCACTGCAGACGATGTCCTACGGCGGCGCCCGGATGCCGATCACCGTGCTCGAACGTGCCCTCGCCGCGTTCCCCGACGCCGGATTCGTCAACGCGTACGGGCTGACCGAGACCAGTTCCACCTTGGCGATCCTCACGCCCGACGACCACCGGGCCGCCCTCAGCGGTGACGATGCGGCCCGCGCCCGGTTGGGCTCCGCCGGCCGGATCATCCCGGGCGTCGAGGTCGAGATCCGCGACGGCGAGATCTGGTGCCGGGGCGAACAGGTTTCCGGCGAGTACCTGGGCCGCGATCGGGTCACGGACGACGATGGCTGGTTCCCCACCCGTGACCGTGGCTGGTTCGACGACGAGGGCTACCTCTTCATCGAAGGCCGGACCGACGACACCATCATCCGGGGTGGTGAGAACATCGCCCCGGCCGAGATCGAGGACGTCCTGCTCGCCCACCCCGAGGTGGCCGACGCCGCGGTCGTGGGCGTCCCCGACGACGAGTGGGGCCAGCGCATCGAAGCGGCAGTGGTGCTGCGGAGCGACGCCGGGGTCGGACCCGATGAACTTCGGGACCACTGCCGTGAGCACCTCCGGAGCTCCAAGACCCCGGACCGCATCGTGCTGCGCTCGTCCCTCCCCCACACCGACACCGGCAAGCTGCTGCGACGAGCGGTGCTGGCCGACCTGACCGCCGAGCAGGACGAGGAGACCACCTGATGGCCTTCGACCTCGACGACCTGCTGGCCTGCCTCTCCCTCACCCCGGGAGGCGACGGGTTCGAGGGGGCGAACCTCGACATCGGCTACCACCGGGTGTTCGGGGGCCAGATCCTCGCCCAGGTGCTGTGCGCAGCCGCCGAGGCAGCGCCCGACAAGTCCGTGAAGTCGATGCACGTGCTGTTCCCCCGTGAGGGCGACACGGCCCGCCCGATGCAGTACCGGGTCGACCAGGTGCAGGCCGGCCGGACCTTCTCGACGACCGAGGTCGTCGCGCACCAGGACGGCAGGGTCGCCGCCGTTGCGCTGGTGTCGATGCACGTCGACGAGGACGGCCTCGACCGCAACGATCCGCCACCCCCGGCCGGTCCCCCGGCGGATGCGACCCCGACCGACCTGGGCATGGTGCCGTGGGAGACCCGCCTCGTGGACGGGGTGGACCTGGCCGACCGAGGCGTGGGGCCGGCACGGCTGTCCTGGTGGATGCGCACACCGGGCTTCACCACCCCCGACGGCCTCCCCGAGCGGGCGGCGCACCAGGCCCTCCTGGCCCACGCCACCGACCTGACGCTGATCGGCACCGCGCTGCGGCCGCTGGAGGGCGTCAGCCAGGCGGACTCCACCGTCACGCTGCACACCGCCGTCACGTCGCACACCGTGTGGTTCCACCGCCCGTTCCGGATCGACGACTGGTTGCTGGTCTCCCAGGAGGCCCCGGTGGTCGCGCACGGTCGCAGCTACGGCCGCGGTGACGTGTTCTCGGGTGACGAGCTGGTCGCATCGTTCGCCCAGGAGGCGATGATCCGCCAGATCGCAGCGCCAGGGTGAACGACCGGCTCGAGATCGTCGCCTCGTTGCCGACCGGACCGCAGGAGCCGGTGACGGGAACACCACCGCGTCGGCGCGGCTGCGTCCGGCGCACGACCTCGATCGAGGAGCACTGGGACGAACCCGGTCGTCCCCGCCGGATCCGGGCGACCGGCCGGGACCTGGCCACCGGTGCCGACGGCACGGCCGGCGCGTGCGAGCTCGTCGAGGTCGCCCTGGTGACCGACGGCGCCGACCACGTCGCTGAGCTCCGGACCGAGCCGTCGCTGCCGGAGCTCACCGGGCTCGTCGGGGTCGGCATCCGGTCAGGGTTCCGCGCTGCGGCAGCCGCCCTGCTCCCCGACCATCGCGACCGGTACAGCCTCGTGCACCAGCTGCTCGACGACGTGCCGATGGCAGCGCTCATCGCCGGCTACGGGCTGGCCCGTGAGCATCCCGAGTGGAACATCCCGCCCGAGGTCGCCGCAGGCATGCGCGATGTCTGCGTCGGCTGGGTGGACAGCGGCACGATGATCGCCACGCTCGAGCGCACGGGGATCTTCCCCATTCCCCTGGGTCCTCCGGCTCCCGATCTGGCCGTCGGGCCCGACCCGCTCGCCTGGCACGAGCAGGGGCCGGTGCAGCGACGCACCGTCAGGCGGGTCCGCCGGCTGGACCTGTGGCGTGACGGCGACGGCCTCGTCCTCGAGGCCTACTTCCGGGACAGCCACCTGGGCGAGGTGGGCGACGGGGACGTCCTGCACGAGTACACGGTCACCGCCGAGCTCGAACCTTCGGGCCCCGGTCCGGGCGACCTCCGATTCCTGGGGATCGACGCGGTGGCCCACACGTTGCCCTGGCCCGAGTGCCCGGGGGCACTGTCGTCGGTGCAGCGGCTGGTGGGCCGATCCCTCGCCGAGGTGGTGGACATCGTGCGTGACGAGCTCACCGGCGCCTCGTCGTGCAGCCACCTCAACGACGTGCTCCGATCCACCCGCGCCGTCACCACGATGGCGCCGATGCTCCCGTGAGGGACGGACGACCCCCGACCAACCCGGAGGAGGACCGATGGCCGACGACCCGCCCCTGACCATCGCTGACGCGATCGAACGGCACAAGCAGGTGCTCGCCGAGGGGCGTCACGTGCTGTCCGGGCTGCGCATGCGCGAGGCCGAGGTCGAGGGTGCCGACCTGGCGGTCGAACTCGAGCTCGACGAGACGGTGACCAACCCGACCGGCGCCCTCCAGGGTGGGCTGGTGGCCACGCTGGCCGACATCGTGGGCGGCCGCATGGCGATGGTCGGCCTGAACGAGGACTGCATCGTGGTCACCTCCGACCTGACCGTGCACTACCTCGGACCGGTGCAGCGTGGGCCCGCCCACGCCGTGGGCCACGTCCTCCGACGGGGCCGGCGGGCGGTGGTGACACGCGTCGACATCTACGACGGACGGAACGGACCGTTGGCTGCGGCCTGCCAACTCGCCTTCACCGTGGTGCGTCCGTCCCGTCGGACCTGAACCAGGCGCGGGCACACCCCTGGTCACACACCCCTAGTCAGAGGACGGCAGCGGCTTGGCCCCCTTCACCAGCAGCGGTGCATCCCCGACCGTGAGGGCCCCGTCGCCGCCCTGGGTGCACAGCAGCTCCAGTCCCAGGTCGGCGTCCTCGTAGCGCTTGCCCAACAGGGTGGGGTCGCCCTCGATCGAGCTCGGCAGTCGGTCACCTCCGCTGCCGAGTTCGCGCATCGGCTCACCGCCGCAGCGGACGACCAGGTCGGCCCCGTCGGCAGGGGCTCTGACCACCACGACCTGCGTGTCGCAGGTCGCGGACTCGAGGCGTAGGCCGGGCTTCAGCTCCATCGTCGTCGGACTCCTTCGTTGGTGGTGGGAGGGATGCTCAGACCTGCACCGGGACCGACGACGGCCCGGCGACATTGGTCATGTGGACGTACTCGACCCCGTCGAGGTCGACGGACAGCTGCGGCCACCGGCGGTACAGCTCATCGAAGGCGATCTGCGCCTCGAGACGGGCCAGATGGGCGCCGATGCAGTAGTGGATCCCGTGACCGAAGCTGATCGGCATGGGAGCGCTGCGGCCGATGTCGAACCGGTCGGGGTCCTGGTAGGCGCGAGGGTCCCGGTTGGCGGCACCCGTGACGATCAGCACCGGGTGTCCCGCCGGGATCGTCACCCCGTGCAACTCGTGGTCCTCGAGCGAGAAGCGCCCCTGGTACTGGCTCGGCGCCCGCCAGCGCAGCACCTCCTCGACCGCGGACGCCCGCAACGACGGATCCTCGATGAATCGAGCGAGCTGATCGGGGTGCTCGGCGAAGGTCACCACGCCGTTCCCCACCAGCTTGGTCACGGTCTCCGACCCCGCGGCGGTGAGCAGTGCGACGAAGTACGCCACATCCAGGTCCCCGAGCCGCTGCCGGTCCCCCTCGTCGGTCTCCACCTCGGCGGCGATCAGATCGTCGATCATGCCGGTGCCGGGGTGCGACCGCCGCTCGACCACCAGGTCGTGCATGTAGCCGAAGAAGGCCACGGCGCACTCCATGGCGGACTCGGGCGGGAACGGAGTCCCCACCTCACGCTCGAGGAGGCCATCGGCCCAGTGACGGAGTTGCTGTCGATCCGCGGCGGGGACGCCGAGGATCTCCGAGACGACCTCGACCGGGAACGGACCGGAGAGGTCCCGCACCACGTCGAAGTCGTCGGCTCCGGCGAGGTCGTCGAGGAGACCGCAGATCACGCGCTCGACCACCGGCTCCCAGTCGGCGATCCGGCGCGCCGTGAACGCCCGGTTGACCAGCTTGCGCATGTGCTCGTGCTCGGGCGGGTCCATCATGATGATCGAGCCCGTCCGCTGCACCGTGGCCCCGAACGACGCGCTGCGCAGTTGATCGAGGGTGACGCCCCGTGTCGAGGTGTACCTGCGGTGGTCGCGGTGCACCTCGACGCAATCGTCGTACCGGGACACGGCGAAGAAGTCGAGCTCGGGCTGGTGGTACACGGGGGCCTCGTCCCGCATCCAGCGGTAGACCTCCCACGGATCCTCGAAGAAGGTCGCCGAGTAGGGATCGAAGACCATCTGCGAGTCGTTCACGGCTGCTCCGAGGGCGCACCGAATCGTTGCCCGAGCAGTGCGGTCAACGCCCTCCGGTCGACCTTGCCCGAGTCCAGCCACGGCAGTTCGGTCTGGTCGGCGAACACGGCGATCCGACGCGGGACCTTGTAGGAGGCCAGTTCCTCCTTCGCCCGGGCCCGGGCCTCGTCCTCCTCGAGCCGCTCCCCCGGCCGCAGGGCGATCGCCGCCACCACGTCCTGCCCCCGGTCGGGATGGTCGATGCCGGTGACGAAGGCCATCACCACCTCGTCCATCGACTCGAGCACCTCCTCGACCTCACGGGGGGTGACGTTCATGCCCGAGGTCTTGATCAGGTCGCCCATCCGTCCGGTGAAGTAGAAGTGCCCATCGGCGTCGAACCAACCGGCGTCACCGGTGCGGTACCAACCATCGGCGGTGAAGGTCTCGGTCCGCTCACGCTTGTGGAGCCCGACCATCACCGAGTAGCCGCGCAACCACAACTCACCCACCTCGCCGGTGGGCAACACCGCCCCGGTGACCGGATCGACGATCAGGTGCTCCACCCCGGGCACCGATCGTCCGAAGCTGCCGACCTTCTCCGGTGGCAGCTCGTCGCGGGTGTCGAAGGTGTGCGGACCGAGCGTCTCGGTCATGCCGAGCGAGTTCGCTTTCGGCACGTCCGCCTCGGCCTGGAGGTGCTGAGGGAGCAGCGCCGCCATGGACCCGGCGCGGATCGACGACAGATCGCGCTCGGCGAAGCTCGGGTGGTCGACCAGCGCCTTGGCCATGTGGGGCCACCCCAGCACCTGGGTGACCCGCTCGCGTTCGATCAGCTCGAGGGTCGCTCCCGGTTCGAACTGCTCCTCGAAGACCAGGGTCGCACCGGCGTGCATGGCGCCGACCAGGGTGAAGCTGAACCCACCGACCCAGAACATGGGCATCGGTGTGTAGAGCACGTCGTCGGGCTGAAGGTCGCGCATCTGACCCAGGTTGTGGGCGTGGCGCACGACGGCGCCGTGGGTGTGCACCGCGGCCTTGGGCTCTGCGGTCGAGCCGGAGGAGTACACCATGACCATGGGGTCGGCTGGATGCACCTCTGCCTCGACCTCGACCAACAGCTCGTCGCTGACGTCGTCGGCCCGGGCGACGAGGTCGTCGAGGGCCCCACACCACGCCCGAGGCTCGGCATCCCAGACCCAGATGCTGCGCAGGTAGGGATGGCTGGGCAGGAGCAAGCGCTCGTTGGTCTGGGCGGCGAGATCGGGGGCGGTCTGCTCCAGACGGTCCAGGTAGTCGTGTCCGAGGTGGCGACCGACGGTGAGCAGCACGGCCAGATCGCTGTGACGCAGGATCCGGCGCAACTCGGGGGCCTTGTTGTAGGTGTTGAGGAGCACGGCCACGGCACCGATACGGGAGATCGCAAGCCAGCCGACGATCCACTCGGGGCAGTTCGGTGCGAGCAGACCCACGTGGGTCCCCTTGCCGACACCCGACACGAGCAGCGCCTTGGCCAGGCGGGCCGACTGCGCTTCGGCCTCGGCGTAGCTCAGGCGTTGGTCGCCCGACACGACGAAGGTCGCCGAACCCCATCGCTGGGCACACTCACGCGCCAGCGTCGAGGTGGTCGGATCGAACGGCGGGAAGTGGGTGGTTCGATTCACGGACGGTCGTCGCTCCCCTGAGGTGACGCAGTTGTTAGTTTCACCATCATGCCGCATCGGAGGGACCCATGAGGGAGCTGGATCTCGACGAACTGCAGGCCCGGGCGAACCGGGCGGCCCAGTCGTGGTCGCCGGGCTGCTCCGTCACGGGGATGGCGCCCCTGAGCGGCGGCACCGTCGGACTGGTGTTCACCGCCAGCGTGACCCAGGACCGATCCGACACCTGCGAGGTCGTTCTGAAGGTGGCACCGCCGGGCCTGCCACCGGTGCGCAACCGCGACATGCTGCGCCAGGCCCGGGTCATCGGCGCCCTCGACGGCCGGCCGGGGGTGCGGGTGCCGCCACTGTTGTTCACCGATCCGGGCGACCCCCCGGAGGTGCCGCCGTTCTTCGCCACCGCACGGGTGGCCGGCGAGTGCAGTGAACCGCTGCTCGAGGCCTCGGCCCGCGTCCGCCTACCCGAGGCGCAGAGCCGGGCCCGGGCGTTCGCCGCGGTGCGCATGCTCGCCGCGCTCCACCAGCTGGACCCGAGCGCCATCGGCCTGGGCGACGAGGAGGTCGTCAGCCCCGTCGGCGAGGTGGACCGGTGGACCCGCACCTTCGACACGGTGCCCGACGAGGTGCGGGTCGGCTACGCGGCCTGCGCCGATGCGCTGCGGGCCAGCGCCCCGGAACCGCTGCCGGCGGTGGTGGTCCACGGCGACTACCGACTGGGCAACATGCTGTGCCGCGACGACGAGGTGGCAGCGATCATCGACTGGGAGATCTGGTCGCGGTCGGACCCCCGCATCGACCTGAGCTGGCTGCTCTTCTTCACCGACGAGGCGCGCCACCCGGTGGTGCCGGCCGACCTGGACTCGGGCATGCCGTCGGACGTCGAGCTGCTCGCAGCGTACGAGGACGAGACCGGTGCGCCAGTGCCCGGGCTGGACTGGTTCGCCGCGCTCACCCGCTACAAGGAGGCGGCGGCCATGGCCCTGATCGCCAAGCACCTGGCCCGCACCGGTGACACCGACACGCTGGAGCGGATGGCGGTGATGCTGCCCGCGCTCATCGCCGAGGCCCACGATCGGGTCCGCTGAGGGACGGTGCGGGTCGCAAGGTGACACGGGTGTCAGATAGGCTCGACCCATGACCCAACCGCTGCTGAGCTTCGACGACGTCCGCGAGGGTGACGGGCCCGAACCCTTCAGCCACGAGCTCACCCGCACGGACCTGGTCCGCTACTCGGGTGCATCCGGCGACTTCAACCCCATGCACACCGACGATCCCGCCGCTCGTGCCGCCGGCCTCCCCAGCGTCTTCGGCCACGGCATGTTCACCGCAGGCATGCTGGCCTCGACCATCACCGACTACGTCGGCGTCGGGAACCTGCGCTCCTACAGGATCCGCTTCACCAAGCAGACCTGGCCCGGCGAGGTGCTCACCGCCACCGTCACGGTCGCCGGCAAGCGCGAGGAGGGCGGCGAGAAGCTGATCGACCTCGCCTGCGAGGTGACCAACGGCGACGGCGAGGTGAAGGTCGCGGCGACGGCCGTCGCTGCAGCCGGCTGAGGCTCCCCGCGCTCCGGGACCGCAGCCCAGGGGTCAGTTCCCAGGGGTCGGACCTCACGGGTCGCGGGCAGGCCGAGGACCCGCTCGGCGACGATGGTGCGGTCCACCTCGGTGGTGCCACCGTCGCCCACGTGGTCCGGAACCTCTGCCCGGGGCGAGGGTCGGTCGACTCGGCGCTCGATCCGTCAGGTGCACACCGAGTCCCGGCGATCGTAACCTGACATGAGTGTTAGGTTTGGAGCCGGGCCGGGATGCGGCTCGACGACGACGGGGAGCAGCACACCACATGGGTGAGTACGACGAGTTCATCGGCAAGCCGACCAGCGTCGGCGTGGTCACGGTCGAACGGGGGACCGTGACCGCGTTCGCCGCCAGCGTCCTCGACGACCGGGCCGAGTACCGCAACCGGGATGCCGCCGTGGCGGCCGGGTTCGCCGACCTCCCGGTGCCCCCCACCTACTGGTTCTCCGCCGCACAGAACTGGGGGCAGTGGGAGGAGGAGCAGCCCTCCGAGCCCATCGGCACCAGCCCGATGAACATCGTGATGGGCGGGCTGATGGCCACGGGCGGGATGATCCTCCACGGCGAGCAGGAGTTCACCTTCCACCGCAACGCGGTCGTCGGTGAGAAGTTGCACCAGCGCGGTGTGGTCAAGGACATCTACACGAAGCAGTCCGGCGACCGCACCATGACGTTCATGGTCGTCGAGACCACCTACACCGATGATGCAGGTGCTCCGGTGGTGACCTCGACGATGAACCTGATCCATCGGTCGTAGTGCCGTGTCCGAACCGACTGCGACGATCCCCGTCGTCGACTACCTGGTGCTCGACGACGGACCCGCCCACCTCGTGGGGAACCGCTGCGAGGACTGCGGCGCCACGTTCCTCGACCGCCACAACGCGTGCCCCAACTGCGGTGGTCGCCGGATCGAACGGGCGCGACTGCCCGAGACCGGCCGCATCGAGTCGTACACGGTCCTCGTACGAGGTGCGCCGAAGCACATCGGGCCGTTCGTCTCGGTCCTCGTGCGCCTCGACGACGGCACCTACGTGAAGGCGAACCTCATCGACGTCGACCCCGTCGCCGACGCCGTGGACACCGACCGACCGGTCCGCATCGTGACCTACCCGGTCGGCACCGACGACAGCGGCACCGAGGCGATCGCCTTCGGGTTCGCCTACGACACCGAGGGGAGCGCGCAACCATGAGCGAGGACGTCTGGATCATCGGGGCCTCGATGACCCCCATCCGCCGCCACCGCGACCGGGACGCGCTCGACCTGTCCGCCGAGGCGTGCCTCGGGGCGCTCGACGACGCCGGGATGTCGATCCGGGACATGGGGGTCATGGCGGTCGGCACCCAGTTCGAGCCGTACACGTTCGGACAGCAGGTGCAGAAGCAGATCGGCCAGACCGGGATCCCGCTCTACAACGTGCACAACGCCTGCGCCACCGGAGCCACCGCCGTGCGGTCGGTCCTCATGGAGATCAAGGCCGGTGAGGCGGACCTGGGCCTGGCGCTCGGTGTGGAGCAGATGACCGCCGGCTCTCCCCCGTACCGGTCCATGAAGCCGGCCGAGGGCAACGAGTTCACCGCCGAGGGCCGGGACGGCCACGTGATGCCGACCGAGGGCATCCTCGGTACCGGTCAGATGTTCGGGGTGTTCGCCCAGACCGGCATGGACTACGCCCGCCAGCACGACGGGGTCGGCTTCGAGCAGTTCGCCAAGGTGGCCGAGAAGAACCACGCGCACTCGACGCTCAACCCCCTGGCCCAGTACCAGCGGCCGTACAGCCTCGAGGAGATCATGTCCGCCGAGATGCTCGCCTACCCCAACACGCTGCCCATGTCGTGCCCCACGGGCGACGGAGCCGCCGCAGTGGTGCTGGTGTCGGAGGAACGGCTCCGAACCCTCGACCCCGAGGTGCGTCGGCGGGCAGTGAAGATCTCGGCGTCGGTCATGACCAGCGACCCGTACGACCCCAGCGGACTCGCCCACCCCGACGTCAACACCCTGACCCGTCTCGCCGCCGACCAGGCCTACGAGCGCGCCGGGATCGGGCCCGAGGACCTCGACCTCGTCGAGTTGCACGACTGCTTCGCCACCGCCGAGCTGGTGCACTACGACAACCTCCGCCTGTGCGAACCCGGCGGTGCCGGGGAGTGGATCGACCGGCGCGGACCGTGGCGCGACGGCGAGCTGCCGGTCAACGTCAGCGGTGGGCTCATCTCCAAGGGCCACCCCATCGGCGCCACCGGCGTCGCCAACATCTACGAGGTCACGACCCACCTCCGCGGTGAGGCCGGAGACCGCCAGATCGAGGGAGCCCGCGTGGGCATGACCCATGTGATCGGCCTCGGATCCGCCTGCGCCGTGCACATCCTCGAGCGCGCCGCCGGCGGGTGAGCGGCCACCTCGAGGGCCTTCGGGTCCTCGACCTGACCATCTGGCGTCCCGGCCCGTACGCCACCCAGCTCCTCGCCGAACAGGGCGCGGATGTGTTGAAGGTGGAACCGCCCGGCGGTGACCCCATGCGCTCCATGCCCGATCTGTTCGACATCCTCGGTGCGGGCAAGCGCAGCGTCGTGTTGGACCTCAAACGGGACGAGGACCGCGAGCAGTGCCTCGAGCTCGCCGCATCGGCCGACGTGTTCGTCGAGTCCCACCGGCCCGGTGTGGCCGAGCGGCTCGGCGTCGGCCACGACGCGGTCCGCGCCCGGAACCCGGCGATCGTCTACGCCTCGGTGAGTGGTTTCGGCGCGTCCGGTCCCCTCGCCGGCCTTCCCGGCCACGACATCAACTACCTGGCGGTCTCCGGCGCGCTGCGCCCGCTCGGCGGCGACCTGACGCACCCCACGGTGCCGATCTCCGACCTCGCCGGCGGGGTAGCCGCGGCGTACGCCATCACCACGGCGTGTCTGGGTGCCCGACTCCACGGCCACGGCGAACGGGTGGACGTCTCGGTGACCGACGTACTGGCCACCTGGGTCGGTCCCGTCGGACCGGTCCGGATGGTCGGCGTGGACCGGCCCCTGCGCGGAGCTCCGGGCTACGGCGCCTTCCCCACCAACGATGGGGGGCACGTGGCGATCGGCATCATGAACGAGGACCACTTCTGGGTGGGGCTCTGCCGGGCCCTGGACCTCGAGGAGTACGAGCGACTCGACAACCCCGAGCGCAACCGTCGGCTCGGCGAGATCAACGGTCGCATCGCCGAGGTCATCGCCGCACTCACCCGGGCCGACGCCCTCGAGCGCCTGGAGGCCCAGGACGTGCCGGTGTCACCGGTGCTCGATCGCGAGCAGATGCTCGCCCACCCGCACTTCCGGTCGAGGGGCACCGTGGTCCAGACCCCCGATGGACGCCCGGGATCGGGTCCGCTGGTGCGCTTCGAGCACCAGCCGGGCCGGGCGCCGCACGGCGCACCGGAGCTCGGCGCCCACGACGCGACCTGGCTCCCGCGTGCCGGGTGACGCCGGGCTGGGCGACGCCACGGCGGATGACGTACACAGCGGGCTCGGGCCCGTCAGCACCACTCAGAGGTTGTCGCTGGTGGCGTCGAGGTAGGCCTGCATCTGGGCGACGGTGACGTCGTCGCCGGTCGAGGTCTGCAACAGCTCGTCGAAGCCCAACCGCTGCTCGTCGGTGGGATCCATGGCATCCACCAACTGCTCGAAGCGGTGCCGGGCCTGCACCACCTGCCGCGGTCCGAACCCGGTGGGCCACGCATCGGGCGACGGCGAGTGCTCCGACAGGACCGAGCGGGCCACGGTGACCTGGTGCACCTCGGTGGGCCCGTCCACCATTCCCATCACTGCGCCCACCTCGGTGGGGAACCGCATGAGGTTGGACACCCCGAGCGCACCGTGCAGGTGCTGGGCCCGGTGCGCGAGGTCGGACAGCACCCTCGCCGCCAGGACCTTGCACGCCGCGATCTGCCGACGGGCCTCAGCGGTGGAGCTCTGGTCGATGAGCCAGGCGGTGTGCAGCACCATCAGCCGGAACGACTGGAGCTGGATCCAGCTCTCGGCGACCGTCTCCTGCACGAGTTGCTTCCGGGCGAGCAGCTCGCCCTTGGTCTGACGCGACAGCGCCCGTTCGCACATCATCTCGAGCTGGCGGCGGGCCAGGGCGACGGCCCGCATGGCGTGATGGATCCGGCCACCCCCCAGCCGGGTCTGGGCCACGGCGAAGGCCTGGCCCTCGCCGCCCAGCAGGTTCTCCGCCGGGACCCGCACGCCGTCGTAGCGGACATGGGCGTGCATGCCGTCGCCCCACGGCTCGTGACCGAGGCCGATGTTGGCCAACACCTCGATGCCGGGTGCGTCGCTCGGCACCAGGAACATCGACATCCCCTGGTAGGGCGACACCTCGGGGTTGGTGACCGCCATCACGATGATGAACGACGAGGTCCGCAGGTTGGACGAGTAGAACTTCTCGCCGGTGATGACCCACTCGTCGCCGTCGCGCACGGCACGGGTCCTGATCATCGTCGGGTCCGAACCGCCCTGGGGCTCGGTCATGGAGTAGCACGAGAACACCTCGCCCTCGAGCAGCGGCCGCAACCACCGCTCCCGCTGCTCCGGCGTGCCGTAGTGGGCGATGATCTCGGCGTTGCCGGTGTCGGGGGCGGCGCAGCCGAACACGATCGGCGCCCAACTCGAGCGGCCGAGGATCTCGTTCATGAGGGCCAGCTTCAGCTGGCCGTAGCCCTGGCCGCCCAGGTCCGGCCCGAGGTGGCAGGCCCACAGGCCCTGCTCCCTCACCCGGGCCTTCAGCCCGGCCACCATCGTGCGCAGCGGCTCCTCGAGCGACCGATAGGTCAGTGACCCGAAGAGGACGTCGAGCGGCTCGACCTCGTCACGGACGAATGCGTCCATCCAGTCGAGCCGGGCCTGGAACTCGGGCTCGGTCGAGAAGTCCCACATGGTGACCCGGTTCCGGGCGGCGCAGGACTAGGCGGCGTCGAGCAGTCGGCCGAGGTTGCCGCCCATGACCTTCGCAACCTGGTCGTGGGGCAGCCCGGCGAGTTCATCGACGAAGGAGATCGGGTCCGCGATCCCCTCCGGATGCGGGAAGTCGGAACCGAACACGACGTTGTCCACACCGATCACGTCGATCAGCCCGCGGGTGTCGTCCTCGTGGAACGGGTGCACGACGATGTTCCGCTTGAGCACCATGACCGGGTCCTCCTCGAAGGCGTACGGGTGGAAGTCGTAGGCCCGCTCCATCTCGTGGATCAGGGGACGGACCCAACCCGAGCCGTTCTCGACCGGCATGATCTTCAGCTTCGGGAACCGGGTGCACAGCCCGTGGCCGATCGCCGAGGCCACCGTGTCGGTGATCTCACGGTGCATACCACCCACGATGAGCCCGAACCCGGACGGCGCACGGAAGGGGAAGAACTCGCTGTCCCTGATGCCCTCCCACTCGTTCGTGTAGCGGGTGTAGCCGCTGTCGGAGGCGTGCATCCCCACGATGAGCCCGGCCTCCTCGACCCGCTTCCAGAACGGGTCGAACTCCGGCAGGGCGAACGAGCGAGGCCCCTTCCAACCCGGCACCGGCGCGGGGCGGATGAGGATGATCCGGGCGCCGCGCTCGAGCACCCAGTCGAGCTCGGCCTGGGCCTTCTCCACCACCGGCAGCGTGATGACGGGGGTGGCGAAGATCCGGTCGCGGTAGTTGTAGGTCCACTGGTCGTGCATCCACTGGTTGAGCGCGTGCACGATGGCGTGGATGGCGTCGGGGTCGTCGCGCAGGCGCTCCTCGACGAGGCTCGCCAGGGTCGGCCACATGACCGCCCGGTCGATGCCCTGCTCGTCCATCAGGGCCAGCCGCGGTTCAGGGGCCCGGAACGCCTCGGGCGCCTCGATGGCCTTGCCCATGATCTCGCGCCGGCTCTTACCCTCCTTGTTGCCCACCTTGTAGTACTCCTCCTGGGCGCCCGGGGCGGCCACCTTGGAGAAGGTCGGGTTGGGGATGTAGTCGCTGATGCGGTTGCGGACGGCGATCTTGGTGCGGCCGTTCACCTGCACGTACTGGATGATCCCGGCGTACTCCTCCGGCAGGTACCGGGTGAGCGCGTCCTCGGTCTCGTACATGTGGTTGTCGGCGTCGAACACCGGGAAGTCGAGCTCGCGAGACGGCATGGATTCTCCCCTCGAGTGGGCCGGCGGTCGCCGGTGAAAGTGACATTGCTGTTAGATGACCCTACACTGCTGCGCCGGGCAGCGAAAGCGCACGGGAGCGCCGACGGCCCGGGACGACTGGAGGCCGGGTGGAACTGCAGTTGAGCGAGGAACAGGACGCCTTCGCGTCGACCACCCGGCGTTTCCTCGCCGCCGAGTGCCCCACCACGGCCGTGCGGGCGCTCGAACACGAGGCGGCCGGCTTCGACCGGGCCGTCTGGGCCCAGGGCGCAGCGCTCGGCGGGACGTCGCTCCTGGTCCCCGAGTCACTCGGCGGCGGCTGCTTCTCCGAGCACGGCCTGAGCGACCTGGTCCTGGCGGCCGAGGAGATGGGTCGGGTGCTGGCCGCCGGGCCGCTGGTGCCGGTCAACGTCGTCGCCGAGGCGATCGCCCACCACGGGAGCGAGGAGCAACACCAGCGAGTGCTGCCCGGACTGCTCGACGGGTCGGCCGTCGCGGCCTGGTGCGGCCCGGCGCCCGTCCGGGCCACCCGGGACGGCGAGTCGCTGGTGCTCTCCGGACGATGCAGCACCGTCGAGGCCGGCGCCCAGGCGGACCACCTGCTGGTGACCGCCCTCGTCGACGACCAGCCGACCCAGGTGCTGCTCCCCGCCGACACCCCGGGGGTGCTGGTCACCCCGCTGGACGGCCTCGACCTCGTCCGCAGGTTCGCCGACATCGACATCTCGGCGACGGTCGGACCCGAGGCGGTGGTCGGTGCCGTGGGTGACGCCGGGCCGGCGATCGAACACCAGGGGCACATCGCCTGCGTGCTGCAGTGCGCCGAGACGGTCGGGGCCATGGACCGTGTCTTCGAGATGACCCTGGAGTACCTGGGTGACCGCTACTCCTTCGGTCGACCGCTGTCGTCCTACCAGGCGCTCAAGCACCGGATGGCCGACGACAAGATGCACCTCGAGTCCTGCCACGCCATCGCCACCGCGGCCGCACGCGCTGTCGCCCAGGGTTCGCCGGATGCCGACGAGGTCGTCAACGCCGCCAAGGTGTGGATCGGACCGCACGCCACCGAGCTGGTGCAGGACTGCATCCAGCTGCACGGCGGGATCGGCGTCACCTGGGAGCACGACCTGCACCTGTACCTGCGGCGGGTCACGGTCAACCGGGCCACCTACGGCACGCCGGAGGAGCACGCCGAGCGCATCGCACGACACCTGACGGGAGTCACCGCATGATCGAGACCCGAGCGACCGACGACATGGAACCGGTCGAGGACTTCCGAGCCAGGGCCCGGGCGTTCCTGGAGGCGACGATGCCCCCGCTGGGTGACGGGTGGAACGACCGCAGCGACGAGCGGCGCGACCGCGAGCGGGAGCTGCAGGCCCTGCTCTGGCAGGGCGGGTTCGCCGGCATCTGCTTCCCGAAGGAGTACGGCGGACTCGGGCTCAGCCAGGAGCACCAACGGGCCTTCACCGCCGAGTCGACCCCCTACGACATGCCGTTCTCGCTGAACGTCCCGACGCTCGGCATCCTGGCCGCCACCCTGGTCGAGTTCGGCACCCACGACCAGAAGCTGCGCTACCTCCCCGGGATCCTCCGGGGCGAGGAGCTCTGGGTGCAGTTCCTCTCCGAACCCAGCGGCGGCTCCGACCTGGCGGGCTGCCTGACCCGCGCCGACCGCGACGGCGACGTGTTCATGCTCAACGGGTCCAAGATCTGGAGCTCCGCCGCCTACGCCAGCGACTACGCGATGTGCCTGGCGCGCACCAACTGGGACGTCCCGAAGCACCGCGGCCTGACGATGTTCATCATGAAGATCCACCAGCCCGGCGTCACCGTGGAACAGATCCGACAGGTCGACGGGACCCTGGAGTTCTGCCAGGAGTTCTTCGACGACGTGCAGATCCCGGCCTCGGACGTGGTCGGCGAGATCGACGACGGTTGGACGGTCGCCTCGCGGCTGTTGGTGCACGAGCGGCTCGCCGTGGGCGGGGGCTCCCCCTACACCAGCGGCGCCAGCTTCGGCCACGACGGCAGCGGGACCGACACCACGATCCTCGACGCGGCACAGGAGGCCGGCACGACCCGTGACCCCCACGTCCGACAGTTGCTCGCCGAGGCCCACGTGCGCCAGATGGTCGGCGGCCAGCTCGTGAAGCGGGTGACCGAGGGCATGGCGAGCGGGGCGCTGCCCCCGCCCGCAGGATCGGTCATCAAGCTGTTCGGCGCCACCAACGTCATGCGTCGCAGCGAGATCGGCCTCGAGATCGCCGGCGCCGGCGTCGTTGCGTGGCCGGCGGACTCGCCCGGGGTGGCCGGCGACCTCGGTCGGGCGAGCCTCTCCCGCCAGGGGGTGTCCCTGGGGGGCGGCTCCAACGAGATCCAGCGCAACATCATCCGCGAGCGACTCCTGGGCAGGCCCCGCGAGGCGGCGGCCGATCGGGACATCCCCTACCGGGACGTGCGACGTGGCGGCTCGGCGTCATGAGCGCCGCCGACGTGCTCCGGAAGGAGGCCCGCTCCTTCCTCGAGGCGACGCTGACCGACGACCTGCGCTCCGAGATGACCCAGCGGGACCGGTCCCGCTCCTGGGCG
>SXMI01000202.1 GCA_005777415.1 Actinomycetota bacterium
ATCCCGGCGCCGGTGCTGTCGCCGCCGCCGTACGTGGAGCCTGTCGTTCCGTCGGTCGGGCCCCGCCGGTCGCTGTTCGGTCGCCCGCCGGCCGAGGAGTCGCTCGTGGCCGAGGAGCCGGTCGTCGTCGAGGTGGCACCGGCCGCTGAGGTGGAGCCGGTCGTCGAGCCAGTCGCCGCGGTGGAGCTTCCCGCCGGGCTGTTCGACCTGCACCCCCCGGCCGCGGTCGAGCCGGCGATCCCGGCACCGGCTCCGGAACCCGAGTCGCCGGCCCCCCGGCGTCGCCGGCGGGTGTTCGACCGTCGGGCGGCGGGCACGACCCGGCGTCGCCAGGAACGCAGTTCGCAGCCCTCCGTGGACCCTGCGGTCGGGTTCCTGCGTGGGGACGAGTCGGTCGACGAGGTCCCGGCCACCGAGTCGACACTCGCCGGCCCGACCGTGAGCCCGGCGGTCGGTGGCATGCCGGCCGCGCCCGTCGTCGGCGGCGGGTTCGGGCCGTCCGGGCCCTCGGGAGCCACACCGCCGCCACCGCCGCCGCCACCGCCACCGTCGTCGCCACCGCCGCCGTCGTTCGAGCCACCCGCGCCCGAGCCGGTTCCGGATCCCACCCCGGAGCGTTCGGCGCTCTCGCTGCTCGCCGATTCGCTGGCGGCCGGCGAGCAGGTCCGCCAGTGCGTGATCGGGCGGACCTCGGGGTTCGAGTGCGCACTCGCCCGGACCGACCGTCGCCTCCTGGTCGTGGCCGACCGACCCGGCCGCCCCTTCGTCCAGAGCCTCCACCCCCAGCGGACCGTCGTCCACGTGCTGGGACCGCGGGCCCTGCCGGCATCGGTCGTGGTCGTCGACGGGGACCGTCGGCTCGAGTTGGTCGGGGTCACCGATCGGGACGAGGCCGAGCGCCTCGCCTCGGGCTGACCGGGACCGTCGATCAGTCCGCCCGCGGGTGGACCTCGAGGACCGACACCCAGACGGCGTGCCCGTCGGTCTCGCCGGCGGGATCGCCGACGACGCTCGCATCGTCGGGATCGACGACGGTCAGCTCCGTCGCCAGCACCTGCGATCGCAGCCAGTCGGCGTGCTCCTCGACGGCCCCACGAACCGGCGCCTCGGCGGCGAGCAGCAGGGAGATCCGGTCGGTGACCTGCAGGCCGGCGTCCTTGCGGGCCTGCTGGACCAGCCGGACCACGTCCCGGGCCCGTCCCTCGGCGATCAGGTCGTCGGTCAGCTCGACGTCGAGCTCCACCACGTCGTCGTGGTGTCGCAACGACGCTGCCGCCGTGCCCGGTCGTGGTTGCAGCGCCAGTTCGAAGTCGCCGGGGCCGAGCTCGTGTCCGGCCACGAGGACCCGGTCGCCGTCGAGCCGCTCCCAGTCGCCGGACCGGGCGGCGGCGAGCACCGCCTGGACGTCGGAACCCAGCCGGGGCCCGAGCGTCCGGGCGTCCGGGCGCAACACGGCGTCGCCGACCTGCGATGCATCCCCGGTCAGGACGACCTCCCGGACGTTGACCTCGTCGCGGAGCAGATCGAGCAGCGGTGCGAGCCGGTCGGCACCCTCGCCGGCCAGGGTGAGTCGCTGCAGCGGCAGCCGGGTCCGGAGGCGGAGGTCCTCGCGCAGGCCGAGCGCCGCCGAGCAGGCGTCCCGGATCCGGTCCATGTCGGCGACCAGGTCGGGGTCGGCCGGGAGCGACGCCGGATCCGGCCAGTCCCGCAGGTGCACCGAGTCACCGGGCGTCGCGTCGCCGGCGCCGTTCAGCCCGAGGTGGACCTCATCGGCCACGAACGGCAGCAGCGGGGCGACGACCCGCACCAGGGTGCGCAGGACGGTGAACAGCGTGTCGAACGCGTCCCGACCGTCGGCGCCGTCCCGGTCGCCGTCACCGCCGGGTGACCAGAAGCGTTCCCGGGACCGCCGGATGTACCAGTTGGTCAGCGCGTCGAGGTACGACTGGATCGACCCGCAGGCCCCGGCGATGTCGTAGTCGTCCATGCGTGCGGTGACGTCCTCGACCAGCGCACGGGTCTTGGCGAGCACGTAGCGGTCGAGCACGCCGGTGGCGTCGGTGCGCTCCACCGCACGGATCCCCTCGGCGTTCGCGTAGGTGGTGAAGAACGAGTAGGCGTTCCAGATGGGGTTGATGACCAGTCGGACCACGTCGCTGATCTCGGACGCATCGGTGGCGATCCGGAGGTCACCGCCGCGCAGGATCGGTGAGGACATGAGGTACCAGCGCAGCGGGTCCGACCCGACGGTCTCCATGACCTCCTGGGGGTCGGGGTAGTTGCGGAGCTTCTTGGAGAGCTTGCGGCCCTCGTGGTCGAGCACCACGCCGTGGCAGATCACGTTGCGGAACGCCGGCCGGTCGAACAGCGCTCCCGACAGCACGTGCATCGTGTAGAACCAGCCGCGGGTCTGGGCGATGTACTCGACGATGAAGTCCGCCGGTGCGTGGCTCTCGAACCACTCGCGCTGCTCGAAGGGGTAGTGCACCTGGGCGAAGGGCATGGAGCCCGACTCGAACCAGCAGTCGAACACCTCGCTCACCCGACGCATCGTCGAGCGGCCGGTCGGGTCGTCCGGGTTGGGGCGCGTGAGCTCGTCGATGGCGGGTCGGTGCAGGTCGGTCGGCCGGACGCCGAAGTCGGCCTCGATCTGGTCGAGCGAGCCGTAGACGTCGGTGCGCGGGTACTCGGGGTCGTCGGAACGCCACACGGGGATGGGCGCGCCCCAGAACCGGTTGCGGGAGATCGACCAGTCCCGGGCGCCCTCGAGCCACTTGCCGAACTGGCCGTCGCGGACGTGGCCGGGGATCCAGTTGATCTCCTGGTTCAACTCCACGAGCCGGTCGCGGATGGCGGTGACCTCGACGTACCAGGACGACACGGCCTGGTAGATGATGGGCGTGTCGGTCCGCCAGCAGTGCGGGTAGTTGTGGTCGTAGGTGTCGTGGCGGACCACGACGCCCTGCGCCTTGAGGTCGGTGATGATCACGGGGTTCGCGTCGAAGACGTTCTGGCCCGCGTAGTCGACCACCTCGGCGGTGAACCGGCCGCTGTCGTCCACGGGGCAGACCAGGACGATCCCGGCGGCCTCGCAGACCCGCTGATCGTCCTCGCCGAACCCGGGGGCCAGATGGACGATGCCGGTGCCGTCCTCGTCGCTCACGAACGCATCGGCGAGCACCACGAACGAGTCGGCGTGGCCGGTGAACCAGGGGAGGAGTGGCTCGTAGCGGAGACCGGCCAGGTCGCCGCCGCGGAGGGTCCCGACGGTGACGGCATCGTCGCCGAGCTCACGGGCGTAGCGCTCCCTGGCGTTCGCCCCCACCACCACGCGGCGGCCGGCCCGATCGCCCGAGGTGATCTCGACGACCTCGTAGGTGACCTCGGGTCCGGCGGCCAGCGCCAGGTTGGAGGGCAGCGTCCACGGCGTGGTCGTCCACGCCCAGATCTCGGCCGGTCCGGCGCCGAGCAGCTCGCCCGCAGGACCCCGTCCGTCCGCCGCGACCGTGAACGCAACGGTGAGCGCCGGGTCCTGGCGGGGACGGGTGGCGTCGTCGAGGCGGATCTCGAAGTTCGACAGCGGTGTCTCCGCCCCCCAGGAGTACGGCATGACCCGGTAGGCCTCGTAGATCAGCCCCTTGTCCCAGAGCTGGCCGAACGCCCAGATGACCGACTCCATGTAGTCGGCGTCCATCGTCTTGTAGTCGTCGGCGAAGTCGACCCAGCGGGCCTGACGGGTGACGTAGCGCTCCCACTCGTCGGTGTAGCGCAGGACCGAGGTGCGGCAGTGGTCGTTGAACCGGTCGATGCCGTAGTCGGTGATCCCGACGCGTCCGGACACGCCGAGTTCCTGTTCGGCGGCCATCTCGGCCGGGAGCCCGTGGCAGTCCCAGCCGAACCGGCGCTCGACCCGGTCGCCCCGCATGGTCCGGTACCGGGGGACAACGTCCTTGACGTAGCCGGTGAGCAGGTGGCCGTAGTGGGGGAGCCCGTTGGCGAACGGCGGTCCGTCGTAGACCACGTACTCGTCCCCGGTGCGCTGTGCGACGGACCGTTCGAAGGTCCGCTCGGCCGTCCACCGCTCCAGCAACCGGCGTTCGGTGGCCGGCAGGTCGATGCGGGCAGGGACGTCGGGGTAGTTGGCGTCGGGGCGATCGGCGTCGGGGCGGTGGGAGTCGGTCACGGCGCGAGCAGCGTAGCGGTGGGGCGCACCGGCGCCCGAGCCGTCGGGGTCACTCGACGACGATGTCCCAGCGGTCGAGGCAGTCGGCGCAGCGGTAGGCCACGACGTCACCGGGACGGAACCCGACCGCTCCGTCCTCGTCCTCGTACCCGGCGCTCAGCAGGTGGCAGGTCCCGCCGCAGTCCACGCACAGGATCGTGGCGGGCACCATCGGGCCGTCGGTGTCAGGTTCCACGTTCGGTATCCGATCGTCGGTAGGTCCAGGTGGTGCCCATCGTGAGGCGGTGACGGGGGCCGGGGCCGGTGAGGAGGTCCGCCGGGGGCGGCTCCTGCGCGGCGGCCTCGTAGGCGACGTCGCCGTGGTAGAGGGCGATCCACTCGTCGCCGTCGACGGCGATCCTGGTGGCGAAGTGCTCGGGGGCCACGGACCCGGCGTGCGCGATCGCCGCGGCGGCGTCCCGGTGCGGGGCGAGCTGGGACAGGGTGATGAAGGTGGGCGGGGTCAGGCTGACCTCGCCGGCGTCCCGGGCCGCGAGCAGGTCCGTCGGCCGGGCCCAGCGGTGCGCCCGGATCTCGCCGTCGTCCACCACGATCGCCTCATCGCCGTCGATCGCGGTGCAGAAGAACGCCGTGGTGAACCGGCGCCCGGCCCGGCTGGGCGGTGTCCAGTGCGACCACCGGTGGAGTCGGTCCTCGTCGAGCACCAGCCCGGCCTCCTCGGTGGCCTCCCGGACCGCCGCCCGCCGCGCCGCCTGCTCCAGGTCACCGTCCGGACACCCTGCGTGGTCCTGTTGGTCGATCCGGCCGCCCGGGAACACCCACGCCCCACCGGCGAACCCCAGGGAGTCGTCGCGGCGGAGCATCAGCACCTCGAGGTGACCGCGGTCACGCAGGACGACGACGGTGGCGGCGGGCGTGGCCGCCGGGTCCCACCAGTCGCTCGGCGGCGTGGTTGCGGTCATCGGGACACCGTAGCCACGGCCTCGCAGGCCGCTCCGGACGGGGGATCCGAAGAAAATCCTGCCTCCGGAGCCTGAAAGCGTTGACAGCGACGTAGTTCCACGACTGTAATTACCCGCCTGTCCCCCCACATGTGGGGGGTCAGTCCGGAGAGACCACAACATGTGGTGGTTCCCGGGCAGGACCAGAACATGAGGGGAACCACAGGTGGCACTTTCCGAGGACACCCGATCCGTCCACATTGTCGACGAGGGCCCGGCCGAAACGGTCGACACCGGCTCGAGCATGCGGGTCCGCAAGCGTGACGGCTCCTTCGAGCCGGTCGACGTGAACAAGATCGTCAAGGCCGTGGCCCGGTGCGCCTTCGGCCTCGACAACGTCGATCCCATGCGGGTCGCCACCCGGACGATCTCGGCCCTGGTGGACGGGGCCACCACCGAGGAGCTCGACAACCTCTCCATCCGCACGGCGGCCGCGTTCATCGCCGAGGAGCCCAACTACTCCCGCCTGGCTGCCCGACTCCTGTCGACCGTGGTCGACAAGGAGGTCCAGAACCAGAACATCTACTCCTTCAGCCAGTCGGTCGCCGTGGGCCACGAGCAGGGGATCATCAACGAGGACACGGCGGCGATGGTCGCCACCCACGCGCGCAAGCTCAACGACGCCGTCCTCGCGGAGCGCAACTGGCTCTACGAGTTCTTCGGCCTGCGGACGGTCTACGACCGCTACCTCCTGCGTCACCCCGTCACCCGTCAGGTGATCGAGACCCCGCAGTACTTCCTGCTGCGGGTGGCCTGCGGGCTGTCGACCACGCCGGAGGAGGCCATTGAGTTCTACGAGCTCATCTCCTCGCTCGCCTACCTCCCGTCGTCGCCGACCCTGTTCAACTCCGGCACCACGCACCCCCAGATGTCGAGCTGCTACCTGCTCGACTCGCCCGAGGACAACCTCGACGCCATCTACGACCGCTACCGGGACGTCGCCCGGCTGTCCAAGCACGCCGGCGGCATCGGCCTGTCCTACAGCCGGATCCGGTCGCGGGGTTCGCTGATCCGCGGCACGAACGGGCTGTCGAACGGCATCGTGCCGTGGCTCAAGACGCTCGACTCGTCGGTGGCGGCGGTGAATCAGGGTGGCCGCCGCAAGGGAGCGGCCTGCGTCTACCTGGAGTCCTGGCACGCCGACATCGAGGAGTTCCTCGAGCTCAAGGACAACGTCGGCGACCACGCCCGACGGACCCACAACCTGAACCTCGCCAACTGGGTCCCCGACCTGTTCATGGAGCGCGTCGAGCAGGACTGGCAGTGGTCGCTGTTCGACCCCAAGAAGGTGCCGCAGCTGATCGACACCTACGGCGAGGAGTTCCGCTCGGCCTACCTGCAGGCCGAGGCCGACGGACTCTACGAGCGCCAGGTGCCGGCCCGGACCCTGTACAGCCGCATGATGCGGACGCTCGCCGAGACCGGCAACGGCTGGATGACCTTCAAGGACGCGTCGAACCTGAAGTGCAACCAGACGGGCGCCGATGCGGCCGACGGGACCCCCAATGTCGTGCACCTCTCCAACCTGTGCACGGAGATCCTCGAGGTCACGAACCAGGCCGAGACCGCCGTGTGCAACCTGGGGTCGATCAACCTGGGCGCCCTCGTGGTCACCGGCGCCGACGGCACGGTGGCGTTCGACTTCGACGAGCTGGCCCGGGTGGTGCGCATCGCCGTGCCGTTCCTGGACCGGGTCGTCGACATCAACTTCTACCCGACCGACGAAGCCGGCAACTCCAACTCCAAGTGGCGGCCGGTCGGTCTGGGGCTGATGGGACTGCAGGACGTCTTCTTCAAGCTCGGGCTGCCCTTCGACAGCGACCCGGCCCGTGAGCTGTCCCGTCGGATCTCCGAGGAGATCTACTTCCACGCCCTGTCGGCCTCGGTCGACCTCGCCGAGCGGAACGGGCCGCACGCCGGCTTCTCCGAGACCCGGGCCGCCGCCGGCCAGCTCCAGTTCGACCTCTGGGGCGTCACCCCGACGGACCCGGCACGCTGGGACGGCCTGCGGGAGCGGATCCGCAGCGCAGGCCTGCGCAACTCGCTGCTCATCGCCATCGCCCCGACGGCGACGATCGCGTCGATCGCCGGGTGCTACGAGTGCATCGAGCCGCAGGTGTCCAACCTCTTCAAGCGCGAGACGCTCTCGGGCGAGTTCCTGCAGGTGAACGCCTACCTGGTCCGGGAGCTCCAGTCCCGTGGTCTGTGGACCGAACCGGTCATCAACGCCATCAAGCGCAACGAGGGTTCCATCCAGGACATCGAGGAGATCCCCGCCGAGGTCCGCGAGGTCTACCGCACGGCCTGGGAGATGAAGATGCGCTCGCTCATCGACATGGCTGCCGATCGTGGCGCCTTCGTCGACCAGTCGCAGTCCCTCAACCTCTTCATGGAGTCCCCGCACATCGGGACGCTCAGCTCCATGTACGCCCACGCCTGGAAGTCCGGCCTGAAGACCACGTACGACCTGCGCTCCCGGCCGGCGACCCGGATCAACAAGACGACGACCTCGGCCACCACCTCGACGACCGGTCCCACGGGTCCGGGTGGGGGTGGCGAGTCGGCACCGGCCAAGGAGTACTCCGATGCCGAGGCCGTGGCCTGCTCGCTCGAGAACCCGGAGAGCTGCGAAGCCTGCCAGTGACCGGCGTCGCACCATCCGCCAACCCGCACCATCCGCACGTCAGTAACGAGGAACCACCATGGCCCTGATCGAATCCGCATCGTCCCTGCCCGCCGAACCCGTTGTCGACCTGTCGACCTCGGGCCCGGGGGCCTCGACCCAGGTCGCCGAGAGCCGGCTCCTCGACCCGGGGTTCCATCTGACGCTCCGGCCCATGCGGTACCCGCAGTTCTACGACATGTACCGCGACGCGTTGAAGAACACCTGGATGGTCGAGGAGATCGACTTCTCCGACGATCTGGTCGACCTGGACCGGAAGCTCCTGCCCGCCGAGCGACACATGATCAACCGGCTCGTGGCGTTCTTCGCCACCGGCGACTCGATCGTGTCGAACAACCTCGTGCTCAACCTGTACAAGCACGTGAACTCGCCCGAGGGTCGCATGTACCTGAGCCGGCAGCTCTTCGAGGAGGCGCTGCACGTCCAGTTCTACCTGACCCTGCTCGACACCTACATCCCGGACCACGCCCAGCGGGCCGAGGCGTTCGCCGCCATCGAGAACATCCCGTCCATCCGGGCCAAGGCCGAGTTCTGCTTCCGGTGGATCGACTCGATCAACTCGCTCCAGGAGCTGCGCACCCGTGAGGACCGACAGGAGTTCCTGTTGAACCTCATCTGCTTCGCCGCCTGCATCGAGGGCCTGTTCTTCTTCGCCGCCTTCGCGTACGTCTACTTCCTGCGCTCCAAGGGCCTGCTCAACGGCCTGGCCGCCGGGACCAACTGGGTGTTCCGCGACGAGAGCGGCCACATGAACTTCGCGTTCGAGGTGATCCGCCAAGTGCGGGACGAGGAGCCCGACCTGTTCGACGAGGACCTGGGCCGCCGCGTGACGGAGATGATCCAGGAGGCGGTCGACGTCGAGTTCCAGTTCGCCGAGGACCTCCTCTCGGAGGGCATCCCCGGGATGTCGTTGCCCGACACCCGGGAGTACCTCCAGTTCGTCGCCGACTCCCGGCTCGCCCTGCTGCAGCTGCCGCCCGTGTACGGCTCCAAGAACCCGTTCAGCTTCATGGAGCTCCAGGACGTCCAGGAGCTGACGAACTTCTTCGAGCGCACCGTGTCGGCGTACAGCAAGGGCGTCGAGGGCGAGGTCGACCTCGGGGACGACGACTTCTGACCGGGGCGCTCAGCAGGCGGCGTCGAGCGCACCGGTGATCCGCCGCATCGTGGCGACGTCCACGGTGCGATCGTGCGTCCCGCCCAGGTGGCGGAGCTGGGGGACGTAGCCGGCCTCGACCAACTCGGCGGCTGGACCGGCGGCCGCCGGAAGTGTGAGCGGTTCGCCGTCCACCTCGAGCAGTCGGCCCGGCGCCAGCTCGCAGCGCACCACACCCCCGGGGGCAGCGACCTGGAACCAGACCTCGGCCTGCTCGGCGAAGCCGACCTCGAGCGTCGCGTCCAGGGGTCCGGTGGGGGAGTCGAGGTGGACCAGCAGCCGAACGGTCGCATCCCGCTGGTCGGCTCCGACCGTCGTGACCGTCCCGCCGGCGGCGTCCTCGAGCAGCACCAGCGCCGTCGGGCCGAGCAGCGCCAGTGCCTCGTCGGGGGACTGCCGTCCGGCCAGGTGCCCCCAGTCGGGGGCCGGCTGGACGAAGCGGCCCGAGATGTGGGTCGGTCGCGCCAGCGCTGCGAACCGCTCGGCCGCGACGGACCAGGTCGGCCCACACCGCACGGCTGCCGCCCCGCGGACCCGACCGGTTCCCCCGTCGATGTCGACCAGCGCATCGGCGGCGGCCAGGCCGTCGCACCACGGGGACTCCACCAGCACGGCCGCCCCGGCATCGGCCCCCCGCCGCGTCTGCTCGACGTGGGCCGGTCCCGGGGTGGCGACGACCAGGACGTCGGCCCCGGCGGGCAGGTCCTCGGGTCGGACGCTCCGGGCGTCGGCCTCGCCGGCTAGGCTCCGGGAACTGCGGCCCGAGGCGGACGCCACCGCCAC
>SXMI01000203.1 GCA_005777415.1 Actinomycetota bacterium
CGTCCTCGACGGTGTAGCGGTAGCCGTCGCGGCCGCGGATGCGCTGGTCGCCCCCGGAGCAGAAGGCCCAGCCGCCGTCGCGGGGCGACGGGCCGTTTCCGGTGAGCAGGACGCAGCCGACATCCGAGGTCTGTCGGGCGTGGTCGAGCACCCGGTACAACTCGTCGACGGTCGCCGGGCGGAAGGCGTTGCGGACCTCAGGCCGGTCGAAGGCGACCCGGACGACGCCGACGTCGACCGCCCGGTGGTAGGTCACGTCGCGCAGGTCGTCGAACCCGGCCACCGTGGTCCAGGCCGTCGGGTCGAAGATCGCCGAGACCTCGGGGGCCTCGTCGGCGGCCGGGGGTGCGTCGTCGCTCACGGCGGCGAGCATACGGTCCCCGCCGTCCGTGACCGGGACGGCCACGCGGACCGGCCTGCGGTGTCCGGACCGACGAGGGGTCCGGACGTTCCGCAGGCCGGCACTGTGGGGGGACGGTGGATCAGGGGGTGACGACGATTCGGCCCTCACCGCCGGCCGGGTACTGCGCCGCGCTCACGGTCGGCCGGGACGGCAGGCCACCCGGGGTCCCGGCGGCCAGGCTCAGCAGGTAGTCGACCCACACCGCCTCGTAGGTGGCACCCAGGTTCACCCGGTCGGAGGCCGGGGTGTTGAGGAGCGTCGTGAAGTTGTCCCCACCTTCAGCCGTGAAGCTGTTCGTGACGATCCGAACCGACGGCGCGCCGTCGACCACGACCCCGGCGTCGACGATCTTCGTCCCGTCCGGGAGCACCACCTCACGCACACGGTTGCCGGGGGTCGTGACCGTGCCGCTGGTGATGACCTGGGCCGTGTTCGACGCCTGATAGGTCACCTGCATGCCGCCGACCTGGAGGAACTGGCCGCCTGCTCCCGGCAGGCTCGCCGCCGAGCGCTCGAGGATCTCCTTCAACTCGACGGCGGTCACGTCGTTGACCACGGTGAGCAGGTTCGTGAAGAAGGCGAGCGTGTCCAGGGTGTTCTTCCTCGTCACGACGCCGGGCGCCACGCCACCGACCGGCAGTGCCGGCCCGGCGTTGTCGCGGATCCCGCCGCCGTTCTGGACGGCCACGACCGGATTGCCGGGACCACGAGCAGGCAGACCGGCCGCCGGTGCGTACTCGTCGTAGGCGGCGAGGTACGCATCGGTCACGGTGTTGCCGGTGTTGGTCTCCGAGTTCCGGTTGCCCGGGGAGGTGAACGTGTTCGTCCCCCTCGCCGTGTTGAGCACGACCTCGGTGTTCACGATCGGCTGGTTGAACGCCGCCGTGCACGCCTCGACCGGTGCGACCGCCGACGACTGAATGGCGGCATCGGGCGTCACGGCGTCGGTGATGCCGAGCGTCGTGGCGCCCGCCGAGGCGGGGACGACCCGGCGGGGGAAGCTGTCCTCGCCGTCGACCGACGCCACGTTGCCCGAAGCGTCGAACTGGACGTCGAGTCGACCCTGGTAGCGGTAGTTGCCGCTCGTCGTCACGATCGGGACCGAGGTCCCATCCGCTGCGGTCTGCAGGGTCGGGTAGGTGCCGACCGGAGCGGACTCGCCGGGGAGGAGCTCGTCGGCATCGGGCACCGCCGGGTTGGCGAGCAGTTCGTCGCCACCGCCGGCCACGGCCACGTCGATCCCCTCGAGCAGGCCGACCAGCGCCGCGTCGTTGGCGATGTTCTGGAGGTGCGAGACGACGAGGATCCGCTCGACGCCGAAGTCGTCGCGGAGGCGATCCACCTCGACCTGCACGGTTGCGGCCGTGGATGCCAGATCCGGAGTCACCGTCACGTTGCGGGGCGAGGAGATCGTCGGCAGCAGCGGCGTCGTGGCACCCACGACACCGAACCGACCGCCGGTGAACCGGTCCGTGACGATCTTCGACTTCGCCACGACCTGGTCGCCGACGGTCGAGCCGGTGAGCACGCCGTCCGGATCGAGGAGCGAGGCGAAGCCGGGCTCGCCCGAGAAGTCCAGGTTGGCCGACAGGAATGGCTGCGTGAGCCGGCCGTTCGTTCGGAAGCCCGAGATGAAGCGCTGGAGGAAGTCCGGATTGAAGTCGAACTCGTGGTTGCCGAGGACGTGGGCGTCGTAGTCGATCTGCCGCTGGGCGACGGCGTCGTAGACCGGGGTCGTCGACGGCGCCGGCGGCAGGACGCAGGCCAGCGCCGAGGAGGCCAGGAAGGCGTCGCCGGCGTACACGTTCACGACCGAGTTGCCCTGGGCCCGGGCGTCGCGCCGCTCGCGGTCCGCCACCGAGGCGAACCCGGCCACACCACCCACGGGCAGGCTCGTCCCGCTCGACGTCGCCGACTGCGGGAGCAGCGCCGACTCGCCGTCGTGGTTGTGGAGGAGCGTGAGCTCACCGGCGCCGTCGGGGTCGATCGGGCCGTAGAGCACGACGCTGCCCGAGATCTCGTGAGAGACCGTGACCAGTGGCAGGCCGCTGGGGCTGCGGTCGGCCTTGACGAAGGTCACGCCCTCGGGACCGGCGTCGGTCTGGGAAACCGGGAGGCCGAAGTCACGGGTGTTCAGGTACTGCAGGAACTGCGGATCGGCCGGGTCCGAGACGTCGTAGACCATGACGCCGCCGACCCGCTCCAGGCCCACGAAGGCGAGCTGGTTGCCGTCGACGACACCGGTGGCCGCACCCTCGGGCTCGGGGCCCTTGTTGTCGGAACGGTCGTCGAAGGTCGAGTTCTCGTTGCCGACGTTGAAGTACTCGGGCAGCGTGGCGGCGATCACCTGCTCGAACTCGTCGCCGGTGTCGGCCACCCGGACGCCGTTCTCGTCGTAGACCGAGAACGACCGGGTGCCGAACGAGTTCAGCGCCGTGTACTGGCCGCTGCCGTTCTTCGGGCTGGTGTTCGTGATGTTCAGCCGGCCCACCTTCGCGTCGGTCTTGATCGTGGCGTCGGGGAACACGGTCGGGTCGAGCGTGACCGACTTGACCCGGACCTCCTCCTTGAAGCCGGTGTAGTCGCGGGCGTCGCCCTCGTTGGCGGTCAGGTAGTACGTCGTCGAGCCGACCCGGAACGACGCGATCGCGTCGGGCAGGGGCAGACCCTGGACCGGCCAGTTGGCCACGTTGATCGTGGAGTCCTTGTCGGAGGCGTCGATCCCGTTGCCCCCCAGGCTGTGATCGATCGTTCCGAGCGGCTGGATGGAGACGATCGACTTGCCGAGCAGGTCGATCTCGGCGACGGCGTTGTTCTCCTGCAGCGTCACCCACGCCGTGGCGAAGGTCGGGTCGATCGAGGGGTACTCGGGCTCCAGGTCCTGGGCCACCGACGCACCGGGGCCGAAGATGCGGACGCCCGCCGGCAGCTCACCGGCCCGGCTGCCACCGGCGTTGAAGTCGGTGAAGCCGATCGTCGTGGTGTTCGCCGCCACGAGCGGCGAGCCGGTGTAGGACGGCGAGGACGGCTCGAGGCTCGAGGTCAACGGGTAGAGCGCCTCGAGCTCGACGATGCTCACCGACCCCTCGGGGTCGACGGCGTAGTCGGCGGACGGCTCACCCTCGTTCGCCACGACGGCCCGGGCACCGTTCGAGCCGATGACCACCGAGTCGGGGTCGGCGCCGACCGTGGCCTGACCGAGGAACCGACCGTTGCGGTCGAAGGCGACGAGCGTGCCGGGGTCCGTCGCGACCGGTGCGGTCATCGTCACGAGCACCAGGCCGCGGCTGATGGCGGCGCTGGTCGGGCCCGACCCGTAGGCGGCCAGCGAGATGCGCTGGACGCGGGTCGGATTCGCCGGATCGGTGACGTCGACCAGGTCGATGCTGTTGTCGTCGCTGTTCGTGACGACCATCCGGTCGCGGTCCAGCGATGCGATCTCGCCGGACCCGTTCCCCAGGCCGGTCTCGTACCGGCCGAGCAGACCGAAGGTCGGGACCGGTCCCGCCGGCGGTTGCGGCGGCGAGGGCATGACGCAGGCCGCGGCCACGAGGGCCAGCAGGGCGAGGACGGCGGAGGCGGACAGAATGCGACGCATGGACATCTCCCAACGTTCACCGTGCCAGCGGGAGCACGGGTGAGCGCATCCTGCGGTACCCACCTGACGTCGAACCCCCGGACGGGTGTCGGCTCGCGGACGTTCGGGTGAACTCTCGCCGTCAGCCGGCGACGGCGGTGACCAGTTCGGCGAGGAGGTCGTCCGCAGCCGCGTAGGGCGTGTAGATGCACACCCGCTCGGCGTGCGGGCCGTAGCGCCGCTCGATGGTCGCGGCCACCTGCGCCGGGGTGCCGCGCACCGCCACCAGCTCGAGCAGCTCGTCGGGGACCAACGCCGCCAGCTCGTCCCAGCGGCCCTCCCGGGTCAGGCCCTGGGCGACCGGCTGGATGTCGCCGAACCCCTCGTGCTCCAGTACCGGGCGGTACGCGGGCGTCGACGAGTAGAAGCCGAGGAGCGCCCGACACCCGGCGTCGGCGACCACCTGCTCGTCGTCGTCCCGTCCGCAGGCCACGATCAGCTCGGGCAGCACCTGGAAGGCGCCCAGGTCCGGTTCCCGGTGGGACAGGCCCTCGGCGACCGCCGGCAGCGTGCACTCGGCGAAGAACCGCTCGCTCGTCACCGGCATGACCGCGAGCTCGTCGGCCACCTCGGCGGCGAGCGCGCACATCCGGGGACCCAACCCACCCACGGCCAGGCGCGGCGGCCCGGCGGCGTGGGGCTGCGGCGAGAACATCGGCGTCATGAGCGTGTGGGTCCGGAACGGGCCCCGGTGGTCGAGCCGCTCACCGGTCTGCCACGTGCGGAACACCGCCCGGACGGCCGCGACCGTGTCACGCATCCGCTCGACCGGCCGGTCGAAGTCGACCCCGAACCGTCGCTCCACGTGCGTTCGCACCTGCGCGCCCAGTCCGAGGGTGCACCGGCCGCCCGACAGCTCGTGCAGGTCCCAGGCCGAGTGCGCCAGGTGAATCGCGTTGCGGGGGAACGCGATCGCCACGTTCGTCATGACCGACACGTCGGCGGTTGCGGCGGCGAGCGCCAGCGGCACGAACACGTCGTGAGGGCCCTCGAAGGTGAACACGCCGTCGACCCCGGCCGCGGCCAGACGGCGGGTCTCGTCGGCCGCGCTCGTCAGGCCGTAGACGGGGGCGAGGACCCGCACGCCGGGTCAGCGACCGGTCGGCTCGGGGCGGGTGCCGCGGAGCAGACGCCCCGGCCGCTCGCCGGTCGGCTCGTCGTCCAGGCGCACGGGCACACCGGCACAGATCGTGGCGCCGTACCCGTGGGCCCGCTGGATCAGCCGACGGCCCCCGGCGGGCAGGTCGTGGGCCATCTCCGGCGGCGCCAACCGCAGGCCGTCGAGGTCGATGACGTTCACGTCGGCCCGGAATCCGGGCGCCAGCACGCCTCGGTCGCCGTAGCCGTAGAGCGCAGCGGTCTCGCTGGTCTGCATGGCGACGACCCGTTCCAGGTCGAACCGATCGCCCCGGTCCCGGTCGCGCACCCAGTGCGTCAGCATGTAGCTCGGCAGGCTCGCATCGCAGAGCAGGCCGCAGTGCGCTCCGCCGTCACCGAGGCCGAGCACCGTGCCGGGGTGCTCGAGCATGGACTGCAGGGCACCGAAGTCACCGTGGCTGTAGCCGAGCAGCGGGAAGTACAGCAGTTCGTGACCGTCGCGCTGCAGCAGCAGGTCGTAGGCGACCTCGGCAGCCGGCCGGCCCTCCCGCTCGGCGATCGCCGCGACGCTGGCGGACGCCGCCGGCTCGTAGTCCGGCGGGTCGCCCAGCGGGAACAGCTTGTGGAAGCTCCGCAGCAGGTGGTTGGCGAAGTCGCCGACGTCGACCTGCTCGGAGAGGATCGCAGCGCGCACCTCGGGCGTGCGCATCCGGGCCACCCGCTCGGCGAGCGGCAGGTCGGCGATCCGTCGGTAGCTCGGGTTCGCGATGAACGGGTGCACCGACGACTCGAGGCCGAACAGCAGACACGCCGGCCGGCCGGCGACCTGCGGGACGACGTGCGCCCCCGTGGCGTTCGCCTCGTCGGCGAGCCGGAGCAGCTCCCGCCACTGCTCGGGCCAGACGTCGGACTGCAGGCAGTTGAAGGTCACCGTTCGGCCGCTCCGCCGGGACAGCTCCGCCATCCAGGCGAACTCGTCGGCAGGAACGACCATGTCGCTGGCCAGCTCGAACACGCCACCGCCGGCCGCGCCCATGGCGTCGCCGATGCCGAGCAGCTCGTCGGGCGAGGCCGTCGTGCCGGCGGCGAGCTGTCCGTCCTTGGCCCGGTGCAGCACGGTGCGGGTGGTCGAGAACCCCGCCGCCCCGGCCCGGATCGCCTCGGCGACGATCTCGGCCATGGCCGCGACGTCCGCCGCGGTCGCCTCCTCGTTGGCCGCGCCCCGCTCCCCCATGACGTACGCGCGCACGGCGCCGTGCGGAACGAGCGCCGCCACATCCATGACCCTGGGCAGGCGGTCGAGCTCGTCGAGGTACTCGGGGAACGTCTCCCAGTTCCAGCTCATCCCCTCGGCCAGTGCCGTGCCGGGGATGTCCTCCACCCCCTCCATCAGCTGGATCAGCCAGTCCCGGCGTTCGGGGGCGGCCGGGGCGAACCCGACCCCGCAGTTGCCCATGACCACGGTGGTGACGCCGTGCCACCCGGACGGCGACATCTCGGGGTCCCAGGTCGCCTGCCCGTCGTAGTGCGTGTGGACGTCGACCCACCCGGGGGTGACGAGCCGACCGTCGGCGTCGATCTCGTGCCGGGCCCGCCCCGCTCGACCGGGCTCGGTCACCTCGACGACGATCTCGCCGTCGATCGCCACATCGGCGTGCGCCGCCGGCGCTCCCGTTCCGTCGACCACCAGACCGTTGCGGACCACCATGTCGTGCATGGCGACAGCGTAGTGAGGATCGCCGACCGGGGGCCGGGGACCGGGGACTGCGCTCAGTCGAGCGCCACGAGCGACACCGCGTTGTCGTGGGTGACGAGTCGACGATCGGCCTCGGACAGCACGGCCAGGTCCTCGAGGGCGTCACCGGGCCGCGGCAGCCCCTCGATGTGCGGCCAGTCGCTGCCGAACAGCACCCGGTCCGCGCCGACGTGGGCGACGACCTCCTCGACGTCGTCCTCCCAGAACGGGTTGATCCACACCTGGTTGCGGAAGATCTCGACGGGGTCCTCGGGGAACCAGCCCGGCACCTTCCTGGCGATCGAGCGCACCTTGCGGAACAGGTCGCCCAGGAACTGCGCCCCGTTCTCGACCGAGGCGATCCGCAGGCCGGGGAATCGGACCAGGTGGTTCTCCAGCACCATCGTCAACAGGTAGTCACGGATGGCGGCCTCGATGGCGAAGAACGCGATCGACGGCTTCCACCCGCCCGAGAACGAGGCGGCGAACCCCTCGGGGGCGTACCCGTTGAACGACACGCCGCCGTCGCCGGCGTGGAGCACGAGCGGGACGCCGCTCTCCTCGAGCAGGGACCAGAACCGGGCGAACCGGTCGTCGAACGGCGACACGGGGCCGTGGACGGTCCGGGCCGCAGCGGGACGCATGACCACCAGCCGGGCGCCCCGGTCGAGGGCCCAGGTCAGTTCCTCCACCGCCCAGTCGGGGTCGGCCAGCGTCAGGTAGGGCGCGGCGACGATCCCGTCACGGCCGTCGATCCCCCAGTCCTCGTCGAGCCAGCGGTTGAAGGCCCGGAAGGTGACGCAGACGGCCTGCGGATCGTGCGCCAGCAACTCCTCGTAGATCATGCCGAGGGTCGGGAACAGCCAGCAGGCCTGCACCCCCTGCTCGTCGAGCGAGGCCCGCCGGGCCGTCCGGTCCCGGTAGGCGGGGCGGATCGGCTCACGCTCGCTCAGGAAGCTGAGCGGATCGCGGCCATCGGAGTTGCCCCGGAAGTAGTCGTGCATGGACCCCGGGAGGGCGATCGGGTCGAAGGTGGGGTTGGTCACCGCCCGGGACACCCGACCGCCGACCACGTGGTACCGGCGTCCGTCGATCTCGCACCACCGGACGCACCGGTCGGCCCAGTCGGGATCGAGGTGCCGGGTGAATGCGTCGGTGGCCTCGTAGTAGTGCTGGTCGGCGTCGATCACGCCGGCAGGCTACGCCGGGGTCGCGGACTCGGCGCTGTCGTCGGCGCTGTCGTCGGCGGCGTCACCGGCGGCGTCACCGGTCAGGTCCTGCTCGGCGACCGCCGTCCGGTACAGGACCTCGAGCACGACGAGCACGAGCACCGTGATCGCCGCCGTCCAGAACACCGCGCCGGCGCTGGGCTGTTCGACGACGAGCAGGAAGAGCACGGCGACGGCGACGACCGCCACCCGGAGCCCCACCACGTAGGAGCGGAGGAACTCCCCCAACGCACCGAGTCGGGCGCCGTGGCCGGCTGCGGCCTCGCCGGTCCGGGACACGCCGAGGCCGACCAGCCGACGGAGTGCCACGGCGGGACGGCTCGGACCGGCGAGCAGGGCCGCCAGGATCCCCACGACCCCCACCGCGGCGAGCGCCCGAACGGCGCCCCGGACGAACCGGGTGAGCAGGTCGAACACCGCCTCGGTGGCCGAGACCGAGGAACCGGCCGGGATCGCCTGCAGCAGATACCACCGGGCGAGGGCGAAGTCGACGATGACCAGCAGCGCACCCACCAGCAGGCCGCCGAAGGCCGCCATCACGCCCCGCCGACGATCGTGGAAGACGAAGGCGGCGGCGACCAGCAGTGCGATCGTCACCCACGGGAGCACCGTGGCGAGCGTGTCGAACAGGCTCACCGCCGACTGGGCCTCGGCGAGCTTCTCGGACTCGAAGAGCTCGAGCTGGGGCGCGCTGCGCTCGCCGGTGAACAGGTTGACCCCGAGCCCCGACAACTTCGACTGGACCTCGGCGGCCACACCCGAGAGGTCGACCGACACGGACCCCTTGCGGTCGCCCGGATCGGTCAGGACCGTGACCAGGGTCTCGTGCGCCAGCCGGTTGGCGTCGACCCAGAGGGACTCGAACTGGTCGCTCGTGACCAGCTCACGAACGATCCGCTCGATCAGGTTCTCGATCCCGAGACTGATCGGGGCCGCCAGGAACGCCCCGTCGTCCGGGAGCGCCTGGGCGACCTTCGACTGGACGTCCACACCGGCGTACAGGGAGGACGTCACCCTGGCCACCACGGCGTCCTGCACGGCGGGGTCGCTCGCCAGGGGCGAGACGGTCTCGACGTAGCGGTCGGTGTCGAGGAGCTGGTTGCGGGTCCAGACCCCCAGCACGGAGACCTGGACGAGCAGGGTGGCCACGATCAGGAGCAGCCACCCCGCCGCGGTTCGGCCTCGGTGGTGGGACCGGCCCGGTGGTTCGGTGGTCGCCTGAGGCGACCCGGAGGAGGCCTCCTCAGACGACACGGACGTCGAGGGCTTCGTCGCCCTTGCGCCCGGGGCCCACCTCGAACTCGACCCGCTGGCCCTCTTCGAGGTTGCGGTAGCCGGTGCCGGCGATCTTGGAGAAGTGGACGAAGATGTCGCCCGAGTCGTCGTCACGGCTGATGAAGCCGTAGCCCTTCTCGGAGTTGAAGAACTTCACGGTTCCGGTTGGCACGGCACTACTCGTTTCTGCTGTTCGCAACACGCAGGGCCGAGACCCTGCACTCAATGGTGTCCGCACCCTACAGCACACCCCGGACCGCTCCCATTCACCGGCCCCCGAGCGCTCCGGGGAGGGGTGCCCGCAACGACGTCGTCGGCGCACCCGGCAGCTCAGCCCACGGTGTGGGCGTCGGCCACCTCGAGGGCGGCGTCGACCGCCGCCAGGCCGGCCCGCAGGTCGTCGTCGGAGGTGACCAGCGGCGGCGCCACGTGGAGCCGGTTGCCGCTGACGAACGGCCAGACGCCACCTTCCTTGCAGGCGGCGGCGAACTCGCCCATGGGGGCCGCAGCGGGCCCGGCGGCGTTGAACGGCACCAGCGGCTCACGGGTCGCCCGGTCGCGCACCAACTCCACCGCGAAGAACATGCCCAGACCCCGCACCTCACCGACGGACGGGTGCCGCTCCGCGATCGCCTCGAGCTCGGGCCGCAACAGACCGTCGCCGACCTTTCGGACCCGGTCCAGGATCCCCTCGTCCTCGAACACGCGGATCGACTCGATCGCCACGGCACAGGCCAGCGGATGACCGCTGTAGGTGAGCCCACCCGGGAACGGCCGCTCGTCGAAGGTGGCGGCGACCTCGGCCGAGATCACCACGCCACCGAGGGGCACGTAGCCGGAGTTGACGCCCTTGGCGAAGCAGATGAGGTCGGGGGCGACGTCCCAGTGGTCGACGGCGAACCACTCACCGACCCGACCGAAGCCGACCATCACCTCGTCCGCGATCATGAGGATCCCGTGGCGGTCGCACAGGTCACGCACCCCGGCCAGGTAGCCGTCGGGCGGGACCAGCACACCGTTCGTGCCGACGACCGACTCCAGCAGGATCGCAGCGATCGTGTGCGGCCCCTCGAACTGCACCACCTGCTCGAGGTGCTCGAGCGCCCGTTCGCACTCCTCGGCTTCGGTCGTGGCGTGGAACGGGGAGCGATACGGGTACGGGCCCTGGAAGTGGACGATCCCCGGCACACCCGGCTCGGACGGCCAACGTCGGGGTTCACCCGTCAGCGTGATCGCCGTCGCGGTGGCGCCGTGGTAGCTGCGAGAGGTGGCGAGCACCTTCTGCCGGCCGGTGTGCAGGCGGGCCATGCGCACGGCGTTCTCGTTCGCCTCGGCGCCGCCGTTGGTGAAGAACACCCGCTCCATGCCCTCGGGTGATCGCTCGACGATCATCCGGGCCGCCTCGGTGCGCACGCCGACGGCGAAGGACGGGGCGGCGGTGCAGAGCTGCTCGGACTGGCGACGGACGGCCTCGACCAGCCGGGGGTGCTGGTGGCCCAGGTTGACGTTGACGAGCTGGGAGCCGAAGTCCAGGAACCGCCGACCGTCGGGATCCTCGATCCACGGACCGTCGGCGGCCGCGATCTCGAGTTGGGACACGTGGTTCTGCGCCGACCAGGAGGTGAACACCACCCGGTTCCCCTCGGCGGGCACGCCCCGGGCTCGCTCCATGTCGACCTCCAACTCGTGCCCGGCGATCCTGCGGGGCAGTCCTTCCCGGTTCGGCCGGGACGATCACCCAATCCTAGGACATGGCAATGGACACCTCCCCGGGGCAGACTGAGGGTTCGGCGCCGCCGGTGGCGGCTGATGGGCCGGTCGGGACGGGCTGGTCGACAGGGGGCAGGATGCGGCGGTTGCCGACGACCACGTTCACCGCCGCGATCGTCGCCATGGCGGCCGTCCTGGTCGCCTGCGCCCCCGCCCCCGCCGGTCCCGGCACCACGACCACGACCACCGTGCTCACGGGGACGGCGCCGGTGGTCACGTCCTTCACGACACCCGTCGCCTCCGTCACCACCCCGGCGCTGGTCCCCTTCTCCTGGACGGTGGCCGACCCTCAGGGCACCCCGCTGACCTGCACCCTCGACGTCGAGGACGACGGGGACGTCGAGCTCACCGTGCCCGGGTGCCAGGGCACCCGGAGTCGCAACCTCACGGTCGGCACCACGGGGCCGATCGTGGTGCGACTGACCGTGGACGACGGCAGCGAGACCACCTCGGCGACCGTCGCCTTCTCGGCCGCTCCCGGACCCACCGAGACCTACGATGTGGTCCTGCGGCCGCAGAGCCCGCTGTCGCCCGAGGCCCAGACCGCCTTCGACGACGCCGGGGCGCGCTGGGAGTCGGTGCTCGTCGCCGGCGTCCCGTCGGCATCGGTCAGCATCGGCACCAACGCCTGCGGGGCGACGAACGGTGCGCTGTCGGGCGTGGTCGACGACGTCGTGATCGACATCTCGACCACCGCCATCGACGGCGACGGCGGCATCCTCGCCCGGGCGGGACCGTGCCTGATCGCCACCGTTGACGGCCTGGCCCGCTTCGGCGTGATGGAGTTCGACCTGGCCGACATCGGGGACCTGGTCGCCGGCGGCACCCTGGACGACGTGATCGTCCACGAGATGGGACACGTCCTGGGCATCGGCACGCTGTGGGACTCGGTCCCGACCGGGTCGCTGATCACGGGCGTCGGGACCGGGGACCCGCGTTTCCTCGGCGCCCGGGCCGGGGCGGAGTGGTCCGCCCTGGGCCGGACCGGGACCGTGCCGGTCGAGGCCACCGGCGGCCCGGGCACGGCCGACTCCCACTGGCGGGAGTCGGTGTTCGGCAACGAGCTCATGACCGGGTTCATCAACGCCGGGTCCAACCCGCTGAGCCGCCTCACGATCGCGTCGCTCGCCGACCTGGGCTACCTCGTCGACCTGGGCGCGGCCGACGCCTACTCGCTCCCGGGCGGTTCGCTGCTCTCGGCACTGCGCGCCCCGCCGGTCGAGTTCCGCAGTGACCTGCTGGGCCCCGTCGGCGCGGTCTGAGTACCCTCCGACCCGTGGGTGATCTGAGCGTCGCAGCCGTCCCGTTCTACTTCGGGGCCATGGCCGCCGAGGCCCTCCACCACGCCCGGCGGGCCGAGCGGACCGGCACCACGACCGCCGGGGACTACACCTGGCCCGACACGCTGGCGAGCCTGACGATGGGCACCGCCAGCCTGGTCGCCCCGTTCGTGCTGCCCCGGCTCGTGCAGCGCCTCGACCTGACGAACTCCCGGCGCCGACGCCTGGTCCTCGGCGCCGCCGGCGCCGCCGTGGCCGC
>SXMI01000034.1 GCA_005777415.1 Actinomycetota bacterium
GCGGGGGTTGATCGCCGCCGGCCTGGTGGCGGTCGGGTTGGTCGGGGCCGGCCTGTCGGTCCAGCCGCTGCTGGTCGGGTTCCCGCTGGCCGTGGTCGTGCTGGTCGCCGGGTTCGTCGTGCCGTTCCTGAAGCGGGAGGTGCGGACCCCGGCGCCCAAGCCGCTCGAGCAGACGGTCGCCTACCGGTGGAGCCGACTGGTGCAGCGCCGACCGTGGCTGATGGCGACCGGAGCCACGCTGGTGCTCCTGATCCTGGCGATCCCGGTCCTCGGGTTGCGGCTGGGGTTCGCCGACGAGAGCAACGATCCGCCGGACGCCACGACCCGCCAGGCCTACGACCTGCTGGCCGCCGGGTTCGGGCCGGGGTTCAACGGTCCGCTCACGCTGGTCGCGGAACTGCCCGACGGTGCCTCGCCCCAGGACCTGGCCGACGTCAGCACGGCCGTCGCCGCCGACCCGGGCGTCGCCTTCGCCACCCCGGCCATCCCGAACGACCCGGCGGCGCCGACCGCGGTGGTCTGGCGGGTGTTCCCGACGACCGCTCCCCAGGACGCCGCCACCACCGAGCTGGTCCAGCGCCTGCGCAGCGACGTGCTGCCGGCGGCGACCGCGGCCAACGGCGCCGACGTCCTCGTCACCGGGTTCGTGGCGGTGACGGTCGACTTCGCCGACTACCTGGCCGGCCGCCTCGTGCTGTTCTTCGCAGTCGTGCTCGCCCTGTCGTTCCTGCTGCTCATGGTCGTGTTCCGGTCGCTGCTGGTGCCGCTCAAGGCGGTCGTGATGAACCTGTTGAGCATTGGCGCGGCATACGGGGTCCTGGTGGCGGTGTTCCAGTGGGGGTGGCTGAAGGGGCTGGTCGGCGTGGAGCCGGCACCCATCGAGCCGTTCATCCCGATGATGCTGTTCGCCATCGTCTTCGGCCTGTCCATGGACTACGAGGTGTTCCTGTTGTCCCGGGTGCGCGAAGAGTGGCTCCGCACGGGCGACAGCAGCCGGTCGGTGGCCGACGGTCTGGCGGCCACGGCCCGGGTCATCACGGCGGCCGCGGCGATCATGGTGTTCGTCTTCGGGTCGTTCCTGCTGGAGGAGGCCCGGCCGATCAAGCTCTTCGGGCTCGGTCTGGCCCTGGCCGTGCTCCTGGACGCCACGATCGTCCGCCTGCTGCTGGTCCCGGCGACGATGGAACTGCTCGGGGATCGCAACTGGTGGCTGCCGAAGTGGCTCGACCGCCTGTTGCCGACCCTGCACGTCGAGGGGCCGGCCGAGTCGGCCACGGTGCGTGACGGTGACGCCGAGGCTGCCGATGCCGGGCCGGACGACCCGCAACTCGACGAGCGGGAGCTCGAGCCGGTCGGCTGAGCCCGTGGCCGATGCCACCCCGGGTGGTCGGTCGGGTCGGTTCCGCCACTGTGTCGGTGCCGACCGGTAGCGTGGGGGAGCCGTGGCCACCAAGTCCCCCCAGTCCGCCCGGTCGTCGAGTCGATCCACCAGCAGTCGTGCCGGTCGGTCGACCCGTGCGAACCCGCAGCCGCCCCGCTCGTCGACGCGCCCGCCGTCGCGCTCGGGTGGCAAGGCATCGTCGCGGTCCTCGAAGCCGGCCACGAACCAGAAGCGTTCCCGGACGGCGGTCGCTCGCAACACCTCGACGCCTTGGTCCTACCTGTTCGACGGTCACGGCCACGACGTCCTCGGGGTCGCCTGCCTGCTCGCCGCCGTCCTGGTCGCGCTCGGTGTCTGGCTCGGAGCGGCCGGCCCCCTCGGCGCCGGCCTCGAGACGCTGACCCGAGGCCTCGTCGGCGTGTACGCCGTCGTCGTCCCGGTCGTCCTGGTCCTCGCGGGGGTGCTGCTCATCCGGGGCCGCCAGCCGCAGGGCCCGACCGCCCCGCGGCGGAGCCGCCGTCGCCCCGCGTCCGCCGGTCCCGACGACGCCCGGGCGGAACCGACCGATGCCGACGGCACTGCGCTGATGGACCTGCCGGTCGACCGCACCCCGGCGCGGGTGGCCGGTGCCGTGCTCGCCGCCGTGGTCCTGCTCGGCGCGGCCCAGCTGCTCGCCGGACAGGACCTGACGATCAGCGCCGACGGCGTGGACGCGTTCGCCGGTGCCGGTGGTCTCCTCGGGGCCGCGATCGGCGTTCCGTTGGTGAACGTGGTGGGGCAGTGGGGGGCGTGGGCCGTGCTCGTCGCCCTGGCGGTGCTCGCCGTGGCGCTCCTGAGCGGCCGCCCGGTCCGACAGCTCGCCACCCAGGTCGCCCGTGGCTTCCGCCCGGCCGTCGGGGCGGTGGTGGCCTGGCTGCGGCAGTTGTTCGTGGTCGGCGGCTCGGGCGATGAGGCCGCGCCCGAGGTGAGTCTCTACGACCAGGACGCAGCCGGGGGCGAGCGCCGTCGCCGGCCCGCCCGCAGGACCGCGTCCGCCGGAGAAGCTGACGATCAGGACGCTCCCGCAGCGACGACAGCGGACGACGAGGCGGCCCCGTCAGCGCCATCGGCCGTTGCCCCCGGCCCGACCCCGCCCGTGCCCACGGGCTCGGCCGAGCAGCTCGAGATCGACCTGCCGCCGGGAGCGGCCGGGTCGTCCTGGAAGCTCCCGCCGGCGAACTCGCTGTCGCTCTCGCCCCGGGCGACGGTGGACACCAAGGCGGTCGAGGCCCGGGGTCAACAGCTGGAGGCGGCGCTCGCCGAGCACGGGGTCGAGACCCGGCTGGTCGGCATGGTCGTCGGACCCACGGTCACCCGCTACGAGCTCGAGCTGGGTGTCGGGGTGAAGGTCGCCCGGGTGACCACGCTCGCCAAGGACATCGCCTATGCGCTCGCCTCGCCGGACGTGCGGATCCTGGCGCCGATCCCGGGCCGCCAGGCGATCGGCATCGAGGTGCCCAACGAGGACCGCAAGGTGGTCAACCTGGGCGACATCCTGAGCTCGCCCGAGGCCAAGGCCGCCAGCCATCCGCTCGAGGTGGGCGTCGGTCGGGACATCACGGGCAGCGCCGTGATGATGAACCTGTCCGAGATGCCGCACCTGCTCATCGCCGGTCAGACCGGCGCCGGCAAGTCGAGCTGCATCAACTCGATCATCACCTCGGTGATGATGCGGTCGACGCCCGATCAGCTGCGCCTGATCCTGGTCGACCCCAAGCGGGTGGAGCTCACCCAGTACAACCGGATCCCGCACCTGTTGACCCAGGTGGTGACCGACCCCCGCAAGGCGTCGAACGCCCTGAACTGGGCGGTCAAGGAGATGGACCGACGCTACGACCTGCTCTCCGAGGTCGGGGCCCGCGACATCGGCAGCTACAACGCGTCCTACGACGCCGGCGAACTCCAACCCGGCCTGGGTGAGGAGCGCGAGTTCCAGCGGATGACGTACATCCTGATCGTGGTCGACGAGCTCAACGACCTGATGATGACGGCGCCCCGTGACGTGGAGGATGCGATCTGTCGCATCGCCCAGAAGGCCCGGGCGGTGGGCATCCACCTGGTGATCGCCACGCAGCGGCCGTCGGTGAACGTCATCACC
>SXMI01000204.1 GCA_005777415.1 Actinomycetota bacterium
CGGTGATCGTCGGCCAGGGCATCTACCGCGACGGAATCCCGGTGAACCCGAGCGGCAGCTTCGCCGACCTGGCCGAACGGACCAGGGGCCACGACGATGACGGACGCACCTTCGCCTGGGTGGGCCTGGCGGACCCGACCGAGGCCGAGTTGACCGACGTCCAGGAGGCGTTCGGCATCCACGAACTGGCCATCGAGGACGCGGCCGGGATCGAGGAACGACCCAAGGTCGACCTGTTCGGGGACACCCTCACCGTCGTGCTCCGACCGGCGAGATTCGACACCGACACCCACCAGGTCGTCGTCGGGCAGATCACGATCATGTGTGCGCCGACGTGGGTGGTCGTGGTCCGCCACGGCGACGTCGTCCCCCTGGTGCGACTGCGCCGCGACCTCGAGATGAACCCCGAGCGGCTCGCGCTCGGTCCGGGCGCCGTGGTCCACGAGATCGTCGACCACGTCGTGGAGGCCTACTACCCGGCGCTCGACCACCTCTACGAGGACATCGCCACCCTGGAGGAACGGATCTTCTCCAACACCGCCGGACCGGACCCGACCGAGGACATCTACCGGTTGCAGTCGGTCGTGCTCCGCCTCACCAGGGTCGTCGCGCCACTCGTCGAGGTGCTCAACGGACTACGTCACAGCGTGCATCCGGTCATGACTGCGGACCTCCAGCACTACGTCGCCGACACGAACGACGACGTCCAACGGGTCATGGACACGCTCAGTTCGGACCGCGACGTGCTCCTGTCGGCACTCGAGGCCAACCTGACCAAGGTCAGCATCCGGCAGAACGAGGACATGCGGAAGATGTCGGCATGGGCGGCGATCATCGCAGTGCCCACCGCCATCGCCGGGATCTACGGGATGAACTTCCGCCACATGCCGGAGCTCGAATCGGAGTACGGCTACTTCGTCGTGCTGGCGGGGATCGCCACCATCTGCCTGGTCCTGTGGACAAGGTTCAAGAAGTCCGGCTGGCTCTGAGCCACCGGCCCACCGGCGTACCAACACCCAGGAGCGAGCAGTGATCCAGGACATGTTCCGAGTCGACGGGAGGGTGGCGCTCGTGACCGGCGCCGGACGGGGGATCGGACGGGCCAGCGCGCTCGCGCTCGCCGAGTCCGGCGCCGACGTCGTCGTGGTCTCCCGCACGCTCGAGCAGGTGGAGGAGGTCGCCGCCGAGATCGAGGCCATGGGGCGCCGGGCGGTGGCCGTCAGCGCGGACGTCGTCGAGCTCGAGCGACTCGGCGAACTGGTGGACGCCGCCGTCGACCAGCTCGGTGGGCTCGACCTGCTCGTGAACAACGCCGGCGGTTCGTTCCCCAAGCCGTTGCTCGAGACCTCCGCCCGATCGTTCGAGCGGGCCTTCCGCTTCAACGTCACCACCGCACTCGAACTCACCAAGCACGCCGTGCCCGCCATGCTCGCCCGGGGTGGCGGGTCAGTCGTCAACATCTCCTCGGCCATCGGTCGGCTGACCGACCGCGGCTTCGCCGCCTACGGGACCGCCAAGGGGGCGCTCACCCACCTGACCAAGCTGATGGCCTGCGACCTGGCGCCCCACATCCGGGTCAACGGGATCGCCGTCGGCTCGGTCGCCACCTCGGCGCTCGACCTGGTCCTCACCGACGAGCAGCTCCGGTCGCAGATGGAGGCCGCCACACCGCTGCGGCGCCTCGGCCGACCCGAGGACATCGCCGCCGGGGTGGTCTACCTGTGCTCGGACGCCGGATCGTTCCTGACCGGCAAGCTGCTCGAGATCGACGGCGGCACCGAGGCGCCGACGCTCGGACTCGGACTCCCCGACCTGGAGCCCACCGGCCCGGCGTGAGGCCGTCGGCACAGGGTGGTGGAACCGTCGCCCGGTCCTGGTAGAACCGGGGTCGTGAGCACCACTCCCAGCCCCAACGACGCCACCGTCGCCGCCCGCCTCCGACTCGGCCACGGGTTCCACGAGGACGAGCGCGACCGGGTGGTCGAGCTGCTCCACCAGATCGACCGCCACCTCATCGGCCGGCCGGCCGACGACGTCGACCTGGAGATCCACGTCAAGGACCGGGACCACGTCGACCAGCGGGTCACCCTGGAGGGTCAGGTCTCGGGCCTGCCCCAGATCGTGGCCAGCCACTCCGGCGACGGCGCCCACGACGGCGACGAGGTGTGGCGTCTGGTCACCCGCGTCCGTGACGAGTTCATCCGCCAGCTCGACGACCTCAAGGACGAGCGGCGCCCCAACCACCGCCACTGAGCGGTCAGTCGCCGGGCTGTCGCCCGGTTCAGTCGCCGGGCTGTCGCCCGGTTCGCAGGGGCGAGTGCTCGGCGTCGACCAGGAGCACCCGCCGACGGTCCCGCACCCGGCCGCTGACCCGTTCCCAGAGTCGGAGGAACTCGAGTCCCCCGCCGGCCGCCGCCTCCTCGTAGGCGGCCCAGGCCGCCCAGTCGGGAACGCCCCAGATCGCCACGACCTCGTCGTCGGCGACCATGGCCGTGCGGAAGGCGCCGACCAGTCCCAGTCCGAACGAC
>SXMI01000205.1 GCA_005777415.1 Actinomycetota bacterium
GCAGGCGGCGCAGGCGACGCAGGCGACGCAGGCGGCGCAGGCGGCACCGGCGGGTCGGCCGTCCCGTCGACCCCGGCGTTGGACCTGTCGCACCTGCTCCGGGGTCCGTCGGCGACCCCGTGGGCCTACGTGAAGGTCGCCGAGGGCTGCGACAAGGCCTGCGGGTTCTGTGCCATCCCGTCGTTCCGCGGGCCGCAGCGCTCCCGGCCGAGGGGCGACGTGCTCGCCGAGGTGGACCGGCTGCAGGTGCAGGAGGCGGTCCTGGTCGCCCAGGACCTGGCCGCCTACGGCCGGGACCGGACGGCCGCCGAGCCGGGTGAACGCCGGATCGTCGAACTGGTCCGGGCCGTGTCGGCGCACGTGCCGTGGGTCCGCCTGCTGTACCTGTACCCGTCGGAGCTCACCGACGAACTCCTCGAGCTCGTCGCCGGCGGTCCCGTCCCGTACTTCGACCTGTCGCTGCAGCACGTGTCGGCGCCGCTGGTGCGAGACATGCGCCGCTGGGGCGACGGCGAACGCTTCCTGGAGCGGATCGAGCGGATCCGGTCGCTGCGCCCGGACGCGGCGCTGCGGTCCAACTTCATCGTCGGCTACCCGGGTGAGACCGAGGACGACCACCAGGAGCTGCTCGGGTTCCTGGAGGCGGCCCGGCTCGACTGGTGCGGGTTCTTCGCCTACTCGCCCGAGGACGGCACGCCCGCGGCCGGCCTCGACGGCCGGGTCGACGACGAGCTGGTCCGGCTGCGGCTGCGTGAGCTGGGCGAGGTCCAGGACCGGATCACTGCCGAGCACCGCGACGCCCTGGTCGGCAGCGAGGTCGAGGTCCTCGTCGATGCTCCCGGCCGGGCCCGGAGCCACCGTGAGGCCCCCGAGATCGACGGCGTCATCCACGTCCCGGCGACGCTGCAGGTCGGTGCGTTCCACCGGGTGCGGATCACCGCCGCCGAGGGCCCCGACCTGCGGGCCGAGCCGTGAGCGGGGCCGAACCGGACCGGGCGACCACCTTCGGTCCCTCGGCGCTGCTCACGCCGGCCAATGCGATCACCCTGGTCCGGCTCCTGCTGGCGCCGTTGGTGTTCTGGCTGATCGCCGAGCAGGGGTCGGGCTGGTGGGTGTTCGCCCTGTGGATCGCCATCACCGCGTCGGACAGCCTGGACGGCTACCTGGCCCGGCGGCAGGGGACGACCCGATCCGGGGCCTTCCTGGACCCGCTGGCCGACAAGGTGCTGGCCCTCGGCGGCCTGTGGACGGTCGTGGTGGCCGGTCGGTTCTGGTGGGTGCCCGTGGCGCTCATCACCCTGAGGGAGCTGCTCATCAGCGGATTCCGGAGCTACTGGGGCCGTCGGGGACTGTCGGTGCCGGCCTCGCAGGTGGCCAAGTTCAAGACGTTCCTGCAGTTCTCGTCGGTGACGCTCGTGGTGTTCCCGATCACGACCGATCTGACCTGGATGGCCGACACGGTGCTGTGGGCGGCCGTCGTCGTGGCCTGGCTGAGCGCGGCTCAGTACGTGCGCGCCGGGTCGAGGGCCACCTCCACCACCGGCTCGGCCTGAGCGTCCGGGGGCACCAGCACGTCGGGGTAGCGTCCGGCCGTGCGCTGTGAGGTCGTCGCCATCGGTACCGAGCTCCTGCTGGGGCAGATCACCGACACCAACTCCTCGTGGATCGGCGAGCAGTTGGCGCTGGCGGGGATCGACTCGTTCTTCCAGACCAAGGTGGGCGACAACCTGGACCGGATCGTCGAGGCGATCGAGCTCGCCCTGTCCCGCAGCGATGCCGTCATCTGCTGCGGCGGGCTGGGGCCGACCCAGGACGACCTGACCCGACAGGCGATCGCCGCGGTGATGGGCGTGGCGCTGGTGGCCGACGAGGCCATGGAGGAGCACATCATCGGGCTGTTCTCCGGGCGGGGGCGTTCGATGCCGGCCAACAACCTGCGCCAGGCGGAGCTGCCGGAGGGGGCGGCGTTCATCGAGCAGATGCCCGGCACCGCCCCGGGGCTCATCTGCCCTGTGGCGCGAACCGGCGAGGACGGCTCCACGCGCGACCTCGTCATCTACGCCGTGCCCGGGGTGCCCTGGGAGATGCGCGAGATGGTCGCCGGCACCGTGCTGCCCGACCTGCAGCGCCGGGCGGGGATCACCGCAGCGATCCGCAGCCGGACGCTGCGGACCTGGGGCGAGTCGGAGTCCCGGCTCGCCGAGCTGCTCGCCGGTCGCATCGAGGAGCTCGATCGCACCGGCGCGGCGACGCTCGCGTTCCTGGCCTCGGGGATCGAGGGCCTGAAGGTGCGCATCACCGCCAAGGCGCCGACCGCCGAGGAGGCCGACGCCCTGCTCGCCGACGAGGAGGGCCGGGTCCGGGCCCTGCTCGGACCGCTCGTCTTCGGCGTGGACGACGACACCATGGAGTCGGTCACCCTCGACCTGCTCCGGGAGCGGGGCCTCACCCTGGCGGTGGCCGAGTCGCTGACCGGCGGCATGGTCGGGTCGCGGATCTGCGACGTCCCGGGGGCCAGCGACGTGTTCGTGGGCGGGATCGTCTCCTACGCCAGCCGGATCAAGTTCGACCTGCTCGGGGTGCCCGAGGGTCCGGTGGTCAGCACCGATGCCGCCGTGGCCATGGCCCACGGTGTCCGGCGGACGCTGGGCGCCGACGTCGGCCTGGCCGTGACCGGGGTCGCCGGCCCGGAGGAACAGGACGGCCGGCCGGCGGGCACGGTCTGTCTGGCGATGGTGGTCGGCGCCCCTGGCCCCGGCGGCGGGGCCGGCGGCGGGATCGGCGGCGGGGGACCGGACGTAAGCCCTCCTCCGCACGTCGAGGCCGTGGAGGTCCGCCTGCCCGGGGGTCGCCGCCAGATCCGGGAGTTCAGCGTGATCACCCTGCTCGGCCTGCTCCGCCGGTACCTCGCCACCGGTGGCGAGACCGGCGGCGAGACCGACGGCGGGAGGTGATCTCCGCCCGAACGCCCGGGCGCGGCCAGTCGATCGCGCGCGATACTCGTCCTCCGAATCACATGCGTGTGGTTCGCTGAGATCCGCCACCAGCAGACCCGCCACCAGCGCCGGAGAGGAGCCCCGGGTGCCGAGTTCGTTCGTCCACCTCCACCAGCACACCGAGTACTCCATGCTCGACGGGGCGTCCCGGATCGGGGACGTGGTGGCCGCCGCGGTCCGCGACGGCCAACCCGCCATGGGGATCACCGACCACGGCAACATGTACGGGGTCCTCGACTTCTACCAGGAGTGCAACGCGCAGGGCATCAAGCCGATCATCGGCAGCGAGCTCTACATGGCCTACGAGGACCGCACCGAGCGGCTCCAGCAGCGGGGGAGTCGGGTGGACGACTCCGGCGGTGCGGTGGAGGGCGGCAAGAAGGCCTACTACCACCTGACCACCCTGGTGGAGAACCAGGCCGGCTACCGCAACCTGATCCAGTTGTCCTCCCGTGCGTTCCTGGAGGGCTACTACCGCAAGCCCAAGGTCGACTGGGACCTGCTGGAGCAGCACTCCGAGGGGATCATCGTCACCACCGGCTGCCTGGGCGGCCACGTGCTGCAGGCCATGATGAACGAGGGCTTCGACGCCGCCTGCGAGAAGGCGGGTCGCCTGCTCGACATCTTCGGGCGCGACCACCTGTTCGTCGAGCTGCAGGACCACGGGATCGAGGACCAGCAGCGCACCAACCCCCTGCTCGTCCGGCTGGCCAACCGGCTCCGGCTCCCGCTGCTGGCCACCAACGACAGCCACTACGTCCACCAGCACGACGCCGTGGCCCACGATGCCCTGCTCTGCGTCCAGACGGGCTCGCTGCGCAGCGACCCCGACCGGTTCCGGTTCCACGGCGACCAGCACTACGTGAAGTCGGCCGTCGAGATGCGGTCCCTGTTCGGCGAGCTGCCCTCGGCCTGCGACAACACCCTGTGGATCGCCGAGCGGTGCGAGCTCGAGATCGAGTTCGGCAAGCCGCAGCTGCCCGAGTTCCCGCTCCCGGAGGGCTTCGCCGACGCCTCGGCGTACCTCGAGCACCTGACCTTCGAGGGCGCCCGGGCCCGCTGGGGCGACCACCTCGCCGACGACGTCGTGGAGCGGCTCGTCTACGAGCTCCGGGTCATCGCCGACATGGGCTTCAGCTCGTACTTCCTGATCGTCTGGGACCTGATCCGACACGCCCGGAACACCAACATCCGGGTCGGACCCGGTCGTGGGTCGGCCGCCGGCTGCGCCGTGGCGTACTGCCTCCGCATCACCGACCTGGACCCGATCCGCTACGACCTGCTCTTCGAGCGGTTCCTGAACCCCAGCCGGATCTCCATGCCGGACATCGACATGGACTTCGACTCCCGCTACCGGGACGAGATGATCCGCTACGCCGCCGAGCGCTACGGCCGGGACCACGTCGCCCAGATCGTCACGTTCTCGACCATCAAGGCCCGGGCGGCGGTGCGGGACGCAGCCCGGGTGCTGGGTCTGCCGTATGCGCTGGGGGACCGGGTGGCGAAGGCCATGCCCCCGCTCACCATGGGTCGGGACACACCGCTGCACGCCTGCCTGGAGAAGGACGACAAGTACGCCGACGGCTTCGCCCGGGCCGCCGAGCTGCGTGAGATGTACGCGTCCGATCCGGACGCCAAGGAGGTGATCGACGTCGCCCGGGGGCTCGAGGGCCTGCGCCGCGGCGACGGGATCCACGCCGCGGCGGTGGTCATCACCCGGGAGCCGCTGACCGAGTACCTGCCGGTCCAGCGCAAGCCCGAGGCCGGCCAGGACCCCGAGGACGCCCCCGTCGTCACCCAGTACGAGATGCACGGCGTCGAGGACCTGGGCCTGTTGAAGATGGACTTCCTCGGGCTCCGCAACCTGGACGTCATCACCGACACGCTCGAACTGATCCGCGAGCGTCGCGGTGAGGACGTGGACATCGACTCGGTCCCGCTCGACGACGAGCCGACCTTCGAGCTCCTGAGGCGGGCCGAGACGATCGGCGTGTTCCAGCTCGAGGGCACCCAGATGCGGAACCTGATCCGCTCGCTCGCCCCCACCGAGTTCGAGGACGTCGCCGCGCTCGTGGCGCTCTACCGGCCGGGCCCCATGGCGGCGAACATGCACACCGACTACGCCGATCGCAAGAACGGACGGCAGGAGGTCAGCTACCTCCACGCCGACGCCGAGGACATCCTCGGCGAGACCTACGGGCTCTGTCTGACCGGCGAGACCGTGGTCGTCGATGCCCGCACCGGTCGACCCGCCCGACTCGACCAGGTCGACCCAGCGGCGGGGTTCTGGGTGCAGGGCGTGGACGAGGACCTGCGGCCGGCGGTTCGACAGGTCACGCACTGGGTCGACAACGGCGTGCGGAGCACCGTCCGACTGACGCTGGCCAACGGAATGGAACTGACGGGCACACCGGACCATCCCGTGCTCTGCGAGCGGGGCTGGGTCGGCCTGGGCGATCTGCGCGGCGACGACTGGGTCGCCACAGCTCCGGAGCTCCTCGAACCGACCGTGGTCGCACCTTCGGACCGGAATCGACTGCGTCTGCTCGCCTACCTGCTCGCGGACGGAGCGGTGTCCACCGACTCCGCCGTCGTGTTCATCAACCGCGACGACCGGATGCTCGACGAGTTCGAGGCGCTCCTGGGCGTGGCCTTTCCGGGGGACCGAGTGTCCCGATGGATCGGCCGGGACGGGGTCACCAAGTGCACCGTGGGAAATGGACGCGGCAACGGAGGTGGCCCCTCGGGCCTGTTGCGGTGGCTGCGTGAGCTGGGGGTGAAGGCGCAGGCAGGCTCGTCCCCGGGGGGTCCGCGATCCCACGAGAAGTGGGTGCCGGACGAGGTGTTCGAGCACGGGACCGAGGACCTGGCCTGGTTCGCGGCCGCCCTCTGGGACTGCGACGGCCACGTCGGTGAACGGTTCGCCCACTACCGGACCGTGTCGCACCGGCTTGCCGAGGGCGTTCGGATGGTGCTGCTTCGGCTGGGGTTCTCGGTCGACGTGTACCGGTCGCAGTACGTCACCGGGCGGGGCGAGCGCCGGGTCGCCCATCAGGTCACGGTGCACGACGGCCCGCGCTTTGCCGCCATGATCGCTCCTCACATGGTGAGCCAGTCGAAGCGGGATGCGCTGTTCGCTGCGGAGACCCGTGGGACCTCGTTGCCTCGGGCAGCGGTGATGGCACAGGTCCGGGCTGCATCGACGACGTCCATCCGACGGCTGGCCGCAGAACTCGACATGCCGCGCTGGCACTTCTCGCCGTACGCGAGCGAGCGGCACCCGCGGATCCGGGTGTCGAGCCTCGATGCGGCCCGCGAACCTTTCGACCTGCCCGATGTCGAACGCCGGGCCAACGTCCAGTGGTCGCAGGTCGCCTCGGTCGTCGACGCGGGCGAGCAGCGTGTGTACGACATCACCGTGGACGAGATCCACAACTTCGTCGCCAATGGGATCGTGGCCCACAACTGCATCTATCAGGAGGGGATCATGCGGATCGCCCAGCGATTCGCGTCGTACTCGCTGGCCGATGCCGACAACCTCCGCAAGGCATGCGGCAAGAAGGACCGGGCCAAGATCGCCGCCGAGCGGGTGAAGTTCATCGACGGGTGCGAGACCACCGGGTACGGCCGGCAGCTGGGCGAGCAGTGGTTCGACATCATCGAGCCGTTCGCCGACTACGCGTTCAACAAGTCGCACAGCTACGGCTACGGCTACGTCGCCTACCAGACCGCCTACCTCAAGGCGAACCATCCGGCGGAGTACCTGTCCGCGCTGCTGACGAGCGTCAAGACCAACCTGGAGAAGGCGGCGGTCTACCTCGCCGAGTGCCGGGCCATGGGGATCGAGGTGCTGGTGCCGGACGTCAACCGGTCGGCCTCGGACTTCACGCCGATCAGCACGGTGGGTGACGACGGGGTCGAACGGGAGCAGATCCTCTTCGGCCTGTCGGCGGTGCGGAACGTGGGCGAGGCGCTCGTCGAGATGATCGTCGAGGAACGCGTCGCCAACGGGCCGTTCGACGACTTCCAGGACTTCGCCGAGCGGGTCAACACCCAGGTCCTGAACCGC
>SXMI01000206.1 GCA_005777415.1 Actinomycetota bacterium
GAGACGCCGTCGTTGGTGATCGTCGGCGCGCCCCACTTCTTGGAGAGCACCACGTTGCGACCCTTGGGGCCGAGCGTCACCCGGACGGCGTCGGCCAACTGGTTCATGCCGGCCTCGAGCTTGCGGCGGGCGTCGTCGTCGAACTGGATCGTCTTGGCCATGGGGTCCTCCGTGGGGGTCGGCTCCGGTTCCGCTGCACCGGTGCCCATCCGGAGGGCGATCTGGTCGACCCGGATTGGCACTCACGCACAGCGAGTGCCAACAACTTAGCAGTCCATGTTCGAGAGTGCTAACCGCCGGCGACGGCCGGGATGATCGAGATCTCGCCGCCCTCGGGGACGGCCGTGCCGGTGCCGTCGAGGTAACGGACGTCGTCGTCGGCGACGAACACGTTCACGAAGCGCCGCAGGTTGCCCTCGTCGTCGAACAGCCGCTCCGCGAACCCCGGGTGAGCGGACTCCAGCGCCGTCAGCGCCTCGGCCACCGTGGCCCCCTCGACCTGGACCTCGGACTCGCCGCCCGTGAGCGTCCGGAGGGTGGTGGGGATCCTGATCGTGACCATGGGGACTCCGTCCTGTCGTGGCGCACCGGGGTGGCCGACTCCGTTCCGATCGGGGCGACCGGCGGCGAGAGGCTACAACGCTGTCCCCCGACGGTGGATTCCGGGCAGGCTGGTGGGGTGCACACCCCGGTCGACCCGTCCCAGGCCATCACCACCCCGTTGAGCGTCGTGATCCCGGCCCGCAACGAGGCGGCCACGATCGCCGGGGTCGTGGCCCACGCACGCCAGTCCGGGGCCGGGCAGGTCCTGGTCGTCGACGGGGACTCGACCGACGCCACGGCCGCCGAGGCCACCCGCGCCGGTGCGGACGTCGTGCGACCCAGAGACCTGTTCCCCGAGCTCGGGCCCGTGCTCGGCAAGGGCGACGCACTCTGGCGGGCGCTCCCGCTGACGACCGGGACCACCGTGGCGTTCCTCGACGGTGACCTCACGGTGCTCGACGACCTGCTCCCCCGCCTGCTCGCACCTCTGGAGCAGCCGGGAGTCGTGCTCGCCAAGGCCGACATCCGACGGCTCGACGAGCACGGTCAGCGTCGCTTCGGGCGGGTCTCGCAGTTCACGGCCCGACCGCTGCTGTCCTTGCTGTTCCCCGAGCTCGACCACATCACCGAGCCGCTGTCCGGGCAGGTGGCGGCGGACCGCGACCTGCTCATGTGCCTGCCGTTCGAACCCGACTACGGCCTCGAGGTCGGGATGCTGCTCGACGTCGTCGCCGAGCACGGCGTCGACGCGATCGCGCACCCCGACTGTGGTCGGCTGCTGCACGGCGAGCAGTCGGACACCGACCTCGCCGACATGGCGACGGTCGTCGCCGGCGCGATCCTCCGACGGGCCGGGCTCGCCGCGGGTGCTTCCCGGATCAGGCCGCCCCACGTCATCGCGGTGACGTGACCGGCCGCACGGGCGCTCAACCGGCGGGTCGGCGGTGTCGGAGGTGGACCGGCAGCGACAGGTCCGCTGGCACCTCGACGTCGCCGGCGATCACCGCCCGCATGACGTAGAAGTCGCGCACGGTCCGGGGTTCGTGCACCCGGATCACGTCGTCGGCACGCAGGTCGAGGGCGGCGAGCACGCCGTCCAGACCGGCGGCCCGCTCCGACGGCGGCCGTCGCAGGGTCGCGCCGATCACGTCCTTGCGCGACAGCGCCAGGAGCAGCGGACGGCCCAGGGACCGGAACGCCTCCAGCGCCCGCAGGACCGCCACCGTCTGCGCCGGTGACTTGCCCAGGTCGGGGCCCGGGTCGACGAGCACCTGCGACTCCGAGACCCCGGCGTCGACGAGCCGCTCGATGCGCTCGCGGAGCGAGGCCAGGCCGTCGGCGACCGGGTCGGTGGCCAGCTCGTCGGCCTGCAGGCGGACCTTGGGGCGGGCCCGGTTGTAGGTCACGACCACCTGGACGCCCGAGTCCCGGACGACCGCCAGCAGGTCAGGGTCGCGCAGTCCCGACGGGTCGTTGACGATCGTCGCCCCCGCCGCCACAGCGGCCGCGGCCACGGGCGCTCGGTAGGTGTCGACCGACAGGTCCGGGCCGGCGGCGCCGAACGCCTCCCGCAGCGCCCGCACGAGCGGCACCGACCGTTCGAGTTCGACCTCGACGGCGAGTTCCGGCTCGTCGGTGCGCAGCGACTGCCCGCCGACGTCCAGGACGCTGGCCCCGCCGTCCACGTGGTCCCGGGCCACCTCGACCACCGACGCGGCGTCGACGACACCGCCCGAGAACGACTCCGGGGAGGCGTTCATCACCGCCATCAGTCGGGGCATCGGCACCTCGCCGAGCACCGCAGGCGCCCGATCATCCTCCACCAGACTCAACCTCCACTACTCGAGAACCAGCGCGTCCAGCACGACCGCTTCCAGACAACCTGCGGCGTCGGCCAGCGCCCGGTCGACCCCGAAGCGGGCGGCGAGCGAGACCACCGGGACGGGCGAGTCGACCTCGTCGGCATCGCCGACGACCGCGACGCACCGGACGCCGGCCTCGGCGGCCAGCTCGGCCACACCGCCGACGACCTTGCCGGAGAACGACTCGACGTCCAGGTGACCCTCGCCCGTGATCACCAGGTCGGCGTGCTCGAGTTCGTCGGCCAGGCCCACGGCATCGGCGACCAGTTCGACGCCAGGCACCAGCTCGGCGCCGACACAGGCCAACCCTCCGGCCAGACCACCGGCGGCCCCACCACCCTCGAGCTCGGCGACGTCCACCCCGTAGTCGTCCCGGTAGACCTGCACCAGCGCCTCGAGCCGCCGGGTCAGGAGCTCGACCTGCGCCGGGCCGGCGCCCTTCTGGGGGGCGAACACCCGGGCGGCGTCGACGAAGGTCGTCGACACGTCGCAGGCGACCCGGAGCCGGACGCCGCGCAGTCGGGCGACAGGGTGCAGCGCCCGCAGCGCGCCGAGACCCCCGTCGGTCGTGGCCGAGCCTCCGACGCAGACGAGCACCTCGCGGGCGCCCGCCTCGATCGCCGCCGCGATCAGCTCGCCGGTGCCGTACGTGGATGCGGCCACCGGGTCCGGTGCGTCCCCGACCAGTGCCAGGCCCGAGGCCTGCGCCATCTCGATCACGGCCCGGCGTGAGGACAGCCGCCACCCGGCCTCGACGGGGTCGCCCACCGGGTTCGAGACCATCGTCCGACGGTTGGGTCCCCCGAGCACGTCGAGGGTCCCCTCGCCGCCGTCGGCCATGGGCACCTCGACGACCTCGTGGCCGGCGGCCCGCAGCGGCCCGGCGAGCGCGGCCGCTGCGGCGCGCGCGTCGAGCGTGCCCCGGAACTTGTCGGGCGCCACCACGATCCGCACCGGCGCAGCGTAGGGCCGGACCGCCCGGCCCGGCGGCGGCGAACCGGACCGGCTGCGGGACGGACGGCCCTAGGCTCGTGGTGGATGGTCGACCTCCACTCCGACACCCCGGTCGTGATCGCCTCGAACCGCGGGCCGGTGTCCCACCGCCGTGACGGCGATGACCTGGTCGCCGTCCGGGGCGGAGGCGGTCTGATCAGCGGACTGCGACCGCTGCTCGACTCGGGTCGGGCCATCTGGATCGCCGCCGCGCTGTCCGAGGCCGACCGGGCCGCGGCCCGGGATCCGGCGAGCGTCGTGCGCAGCGACGTGGACCACCTCGACGCCGTCCACCTGCTCGATGTGGAACAGGCCGAGTTCGACCGCTACTACGACCTCGTCGCCAACAGTTTCCTCTGGTTCGTGCACCACGGGCTGTTCGACTCGACCCACACACCCGTCTACGACGACGACTGGCACGAGGCCTGGTCCTCCTACCGCCGGGTCAACACCGCCTTCGCCCACGCCATCTGCCGCCACAGTCCTGCCGATGCCGTCGTCCTGGTGCAGGACTACCACCTGACCCTCCTGGCCCCGATCGTCGCGGCCGAGCGGCCCGATCTGCGGATGGTGCACTTCCACCACACCCCGTTCGCCGGTCCCGACGGCATCCGCCTGCTCGAGCCGACGGCCCGGGACGAGCTGCTCCGTGGACTCGGCGCCCACACGGCGTGCGGGTTCCACACCAACCGGTGGGCGACGAACTACCGGCGCTGCCAGGAGGACCACGGCACCGCCGGCGGCCAGCGGGTGTTCGCGTCGTCCCTGAGCAGCGACCTCGGCGACCTGCGCTCGGTGGCCCGCTCAGCGGCCTGCGACCGGGCGCTGGGGGACCTCGAGGGACAGGTCGGGGACCGGCAGGTGGTGGCCCGGGTCGACCGGATGGAGCTGTCCAAGAACGTGGTCCGGGGGTTCCTGGCGTTCGACCACCTGCTCGGGCTCCGGCCGGACCTCCACGACCGGGTCACGTTCGTCGCCCACTGCTACCCGTCGCGGCTCGGGGTTCCCGCCTACCGCGCCTACCACGACGAGGTCGTGGCCACCGTCGAGCAGGTGAACCAGCGCTGGGGAACCCCGGAGTGGACGCCGGTCCTGTTGAGCGATGTCGACGACTTCGCGGCGTCCGTCGCCACCTTCCGCCGCTACGACGTGCTGGTCGTCAACCCCGTCCGGGACGGGCTGAACCTGGTCGCCAAGGAAGGACCGGCGGTCAACGAGCGCGACGGGCAGGTCGTGTTGTCGACCGAGGCGGGGGTCTCAGAGGAACTCGCCGGTGCCGCCGACGACATCAACCCGTTCGACATCGTTGCGACCAGCGCCGCCATGGCCGCCGCCCTGGACCGGGACCCCGAGGAGCGTCGGGCCCGGGCCGCCCAGTTGCGCCGGGACGCCGAGGCGCGCACGCCGACGGACTGGTTGGCCGACCAGTTGGCCGCCGCCGACTGACCCCGGCCCGGGGCGGTCCGCACGACGGCCGGGAACTCAGGCGACCAGACCGGCGAGCAGCATCGCCGCGCCGACGGGCCCGTCGACCACCACGTCCGCCCGGCCCAGCAGCTCGTCGGGGGTCTCGGGGCCGGCGACGGCGACACGCAGCGTCGGGCGGCCGGTGGACGCGAGCCGGTCGAGGGCGTCGAAGGCGGTCAGGTCACCCACGTCATCACCGACGAAGCACACCGGACCCCCGCCCACACGGGCCAGGTCGACCACCACGGTGCCCTTGTCGACGTGCAGCGGCGGGTGGAGCTCCACGCTCATCTTCGCCGGGCGCACCTCCAGCCCCGAGGCGGCGCCCGCCCGGTCGACCAGCGAGCGCACGTCCGCATCCCGGTCGGGAGCGGCGCGGTAGTGGACCGTCGCCGAGGTGCCCTTGTCCTCGAGCGTCACCCCCGTGGGCAGGTCCGGTTCCAGCGTCGCGATCGCTCTGCGGACCCGTTCGCGCCACGCGCCCGCCTCGGGGTGCTCCTCGACGCGACCACCCCGGCGCGACTCCAGTCCGTACAGGCCGACGAGCGTGAGCGCGGGGTGGTCGCCGAGCCGGCGGAGCAGGAACTCCAGCGGGCGACCCGAGACGACCGCGACCTCACCCAGTTGCCGGCTCAGACGATCCAGGACCTCTCCC
>SXMI01000207.1 GCA_005777415.1 Actinomycetota bacterium
ACGGCCCCATGATGGCCGTGAACCGGCTGCGCTCGAAGTCGACGGTGACACCGTCGAGCGCACGGACCTCGGTGTCTCCCTCGCCGTAGACCTTGACGGCGTCGACGGCGCCGGCCGCTGCGATCGATGCGGGGGAGTCGGTGCTGGTGGACATGCCGTGAGGCTAGCGACTGCCCCGGCTGCAGCGGCCATCGGGCCGGAGGTGCTCAGGCGTCGGCGAGCGGTTCGTTCCCGTCCGTCAGGTCCACCACCGGCTCGGGCTCATCCCCGGCCTCCGGGTTCCAGACCCGATCGCTGATGGGTGCCAGGTAGCTGACGATCAACCGACCCCAGTGCTCGCGGATCTCCGGCTGGGACATGCACGCCACCCGGAACAACATGCGGGACTCCGAGCGCCGCCGGAGCCTGGCGGCGGCGACACCGCCGATCGTGGCGTAGCGGGCGAGCAGCGTCGCATCGGGGATCGGGCTGCGGGCGAGCACGTCGAGGGCCTGGAACGCCCAGTCGAGTCGGAGCTCGTCGCCGCCGACCCGCTCGGCCGCCATCGGCTCGGACCAGCGGACCAGCCGCTCGGGGGTCCGGGCGACGACGGCGTCCTCGTCGAGGATCCGACGGAGCGCCTCGCCGCCGACGACGGCGGTGGGGTTGGCCCGGTCGTTGAGCTCCTCGGAGCGCAGCCGGTCCGCCGCCTCGCGGAGCAGCGGTGTCTCGGTCACGAACGCACCGCTGCGCAGGCAGGCTCCCGCCAACGGGTCGCTCGAGCCGGCACGGGGTGAGATCGGGGTGGTGGACCCGTCGAGGTGGCGCTGCTCACCCCCGCAGGTGGCGAATCGGGCACCGGTGGAGTCCACGAGGCGGCCGAGTCGGGCCAGCCACACGGCGCTCAGCTCCGTGTCCACGTCGACCACGGCCGACCACCGGCCGCGGGCGGCGTCGAGTCCCGTGGCCAGGGCGCTCGCCGTGCCCGATGGTTCCTGGTGGACCAGACGGACCCGGTCGTCCCCGGCGGCCCGGACCGCGGCGACGGTCTCGTCGGTGGACCCGTCGTCGACGACGATCACCTCGGTGTCCGCGAAGGTCTGCGTGAGCACGCCGGTGACCACCCGGCCGACGGCATCGGCGCGATCCCGGACAGGGACCACCACGCTGAATCGCGGTTGCACACCAACATTGTGAACGACCGACCGGTCCCGGGCGTGGATGAGGGGCGATCCGACGCGGCTGCGCCGCTCAACCGGCGGGGGGCACCGACGGTTCGAGCTCATAGACGGTGACCACGTCGTCCCGGCCCAGTTCGCGCAGCATGAGGCGCTCGGCGAGCTGGTCCCGGCTCCAGAGGTGCCCGTACCGGGGTGCGGTGTCGACCCAGACCAGGCAGTGGCGCGCGCCCCGGGCCAGGTCGTCGACCAGCAGGTCCAGGTCGTCGACCGGCTCGTCGGACTCGAGTCCGGTGCGGCGTGGACTCCACTCGGCCTCGAGCTCCGGGTAGAGGGCGTTGGGCAGGTTGGACGAGTCGACACAGCCCTCGGGGAGCAGGTCGAGCGCCGCCGAGGCCCGCACCCGGTCGAAGGTGTCGGCGGAGTAGTTGCCCTCGAAGTACGGGTCCCCCGTGGCGAACAACACGACGGCGAGCAGGCCGGCGGCCACGTTCGCCACCGCCCACACCCAGACGGCCACGATGCCGACGCGCCACCAGGGGCTGGCCCCCACCGGTGGGATGCGTCGAGCACGGGCTACGAGCGCCAGACCCAGCACCACCAGGGGCAGGTACGCCGGCTCCAGGAGTCGGAGATCCAACTGGTTGAGCGCCGTCGTGGAGCGGATGTAGAGCATGTAGGCCAGGTACAGCACCGGCGTCAGGACGAGCAGCCCGAACGGGCCGGCCATGGTGTCGAGCCAGACCCGACGGGGAGACGTCCCCCGGTCCGCGGCGGTGGCCCGCAGGAGTCGCCAGGCCAGCGCCACGGCGGCGACCATGCCGATGACGGCGACCGCCGCCCACAGGCGCTCGCGTCCGTTGGCGACACCCGGCAGGGCGAAGCGACCGATGGTCGCCACGATGTCGGAGGCGTTCTGCACCAGCCCCCGGGCCGAGCTGTACCTGGGTCCCAGGGCAGTGCCGTCGGCCGCCAGGTTCCTGACGACCCAGGCCACCGGGACGACCGAGGCGCCGACGGTGTACGCCGCCGTGGTGGCGATCCGCCGGCCCCAGCGGTGACGCCCGTCGGCGAGCAACCAGATCGCACCGGTCGGGACGAGCACGACGGCCACGTAACGCAACGAGAACCCGAGCCAGACCAACCCCACTGCGACGAGCAACCAGGTCGGGCCCCTCCGGCCACCGTCCCAGTGGTTGGACAGGGCGAGGATCCACATCAGGCAGACGACGGCGAACGCCAGGTCGGTCATGAGCAGGTGACCGAACCCGATGGTGGAGGACCCGAGCGCCACGACCACCGTGCCGGCGAGCACCAGCCTGCGGTCCGGAACGAACCGCCGGAGCACCCGCCACCCGACGACGACCGCCGTGGCGCTGACGAGTGCGTTGAGCACCACCGCGGCGCCCTGCGGGTCGAGCGACGTCACCCGGGCGACCAGCGCCATGAGTGCCGGCCAGAGCGGCGGCCAGACGGTCAGCGGATCCTCCAGGAAGTATCTGAGCCCGTCGCCGGCGAGCAGCGAGTCGGCGATCGCCGTGTAGCCCACGCCGTCGTCACCGACGGCGATCCCGCCGAGGTTGGCGACGAGCACGGCGAGTGCGCTGGCACCGGCCAGGGCTGCGATCACGCCGATGGGCAGGTCCGCCCCGGCGCCGTCCCGCCCCGTCTCGTCCACGGACACAGTGTCGACGGCGGCCCGGTCGGGCACAAGTACCGCGGGCACCCGTCTGCCCCGGCCCCCGTCTGCCCCGGCCCCCGTCTGCTCCGGCCCCCGTCTGCTCCGGCCCCCGTATGCTTCGACACCATGGAGTGCCCGAGTTGCGGAACCGAGTGCGCCGTCGGCGCGCGCTTCTGCTGGTCGTGTGGACACTCGCTGGTCGAGCCCACCGAGGAGCGCCGGGTCGTCACGGTGCTGTTCGCCGACCTCGTCGGCTTCACCGCCCTCTCCGAGGCCCGCGACCCCGAGGAGGTCAAGCGGCTCGTCGAGTCCGCGTTCGAGCACCTGGTCCGCGACGTGACGGCGTTCGGTGGCCGGGTGGACAAGATCCTGGGTGATGCCATCGTGGCGCTGTTCGGGGCGCCCGTCGCCCACGAGGACGACGCCGAGCGGGCCGTGCGTGCGGCCCTGCGGATGCAGGAGACGCTGGCGGAGTACTCGTCGTCGAGCGGGGCGGCCCTGCAGATGCGGATCGGGGTGAACACCGGCGAGGTGCTGGTCGGCGCCCTGCGTGCCGGCGGCGACTACACGGCGATGGGTGACGTCGTGAACACGGCGTCGCGCCTGCAGACCATGGCCGGGCCCGACGAGGTGCTGGTCGGCGAGAGCACCTACTTGGCCACCAGCGAGGTGATCGAGTTCGACTCCCGAGGCGCCCTGGTGGCCCGGGGCCGGGAGCGTCCGGTCAACGTCTGGGTCGCCCGACAGGCGTTGCTGCCGCCGGGCCACCGACCGCGTCGGCTGGTGACGCCGCTGATCGGCCGGGACAACGAGATGGCGCTGCTCACCAACGCCGTCCACGTGTCGATCCGGTCCGGTCGCGGGCTCCACATCGTCCTCCTGGGCGAGGCCGGGGTGGGCAAGACCCGGGTCGCCAACGAGCTCGCCGAGTTCGTCCGGGCCACCGACGGCGTGGTGGAGGTGGCCGGCCGCTGCGTCCCCTACGGCGAGGCGAACCCGTGGTGGCCGGTGGCCGAGGCCCTCCGTTCGGGGTGCGGGATCGCCCACGACGATCCACTCGAGACGGCGCGGGCGCGGACGGAGCGGTCGGTGGGGCACTTCTGCGGCGACGAGTCCTCTGGCGGCGACGAGTCCTCGGCCGCCGAGGTCCGCTCCACGGTCGACGGGCTCCTGCACCTCATGGGCTACGACACGCCGTTGCGGTTGCTGCCCGGCTCCCGGGCCCGGGCCGAGGCCACGAGCGCGCTGCTGCGCTACGTCGAGGGGGTGGTGCGGACCCAGCCGCTCCTGGTCCGCCTCGCCGACCTGCACTGGGCGGATCAGGCCGTGCTCGACCTGATCGACGAGTTGTCCTCCCAGCTCGCCCGCCAGCCCTTCGTGCTCGTGGCGACGGCCCGCCGGTCGTTGCAGGAACGCTGGACCCCGCGCTGGGGTCGCTTCAACTCGATGGTCGTGAACCTGGGGCCGCTCGACCGGGACGCCGCCGGAACCCTGCTCGACTCGCTCGGCGGGCGCGAGCTGAGTCCGGTCGACCGGCAGGTGCTCCTGGACCGCTCGGGTGGCAACCCGTTCTACCTGGAGGAGCTGGTCACGCTGGTCGGGGCCGACCGGGCGGTCGAGACCGGCGAGCCCGAGGCGGCGCCCGGGTTCGGCGAGTCCCTGCCCGACACGCTCCGGGGTCTGGTCGCGGCGCGCGTGGACGGCCTGTCACCGGACGAGCAGCACGTGCTCGAGGACGCGGCCGTCTGGGGTTCGGCCGGGCCGGTCGGTGTGCTCCACCTCACCGCCCGGGCGATCCGCGGCGACGAGGACGTGAGCGACATCATCGACTCGCTCGTCGAGAAGGACGTGCTCGTCGCCGACGGTGAGGAGTGGTCGTTCCGGTCCGACCTGGTCCGGGAGGTGGCGTACGCCCGGCTGACCCGACGGGACCGGATGCAGCGCCACGTGGGCATCGCCCGCTACTTCGACGAGCACCTCGCCGGCTCCGGCTCCGACTCCGAGGCCGACGACCGTGACGTCGAGACGATCGCCCGCCACTACGTGGAGGCGGTGCGACTGAGCCTCAGCAGTGAGGGCGCCGTGGACCCGGCCCTGCTCGACCGGTCCGTGCACTGGGCCCTGCTGGCGGCGCGCCGGGCCGAGCAGGCGGGCTCGTACCCGCAGGCCGAACGCCTGGCCACCCAGGTGCTCGAGATCCTCGACGAGGACGAGCACCGTTCCCGTTTCGAGGCGCTGATCTGCCGGTCCCGCTCGCGGGTCGAGCAGTGGCAGGTCGCCGGGGCCCGGGAGGACGCCTCGGCCGCCATGGCGCACGCCGAGGCGATCAACGACACCGCCGCCCGGGCGGAGGCGTACCTGAGCCTGGCCGCCGCCGCGTCACGGTCGGGCGAGGTGCTCCTCGCCGAGGAGGAGATCGACGCGGCGCTCGACCTGGTCGACGCGCTCGGCGACGTCGGCGGCCGGGCGGAGGCGCTCCGACAGCGCGGGATGTCCCGCCTGTTGCGCGGGGACCAACGCGGGGCCGAGGCCCCCATCGCCGCTGCGCTCGAGGCCTTCCGGGAGGTCGGGGACCGGCGGGGCGAGGCCTGGTCGTTGCAGAACCTGGCCTGGATCGCGTTCACGGACGGGCGCATGGACGAGGCGGAGCGGGCGCTCGCCGAGTCCCGGACGGCGTTCGACGAGGTCGGCGATTCGGGTGGACTCGCCTGGGTCGAGGGGCTGCGGGCCTACCTGTTGTTCATCCAGGGTGACTTCGAGCGCGCCGACGAGCTCGCCGCCCGCGTGCTGCGTGAGAGCGAGCGACGGGGCGACCGGTACGGCGAGGGGATGATGCACGTGGTGCGGGCGGGCATCCGCTTGTGGAGCGGTCGGACCGTGGCCGCAGTCGAGGAGTCTGCGCTGGCCGTCGCCGCGCTGCGCTCGGCGGGCGATCCGGTCGGCCTGGAGCAGGCGCTGTCGGTCGCCGGCCGGGCCGAGGTGATGGCCGGCAACGTCGAGTCGGGCCTCGACCTGCTCGCCGAGGCCCGGACGCAGAGCGCCTCGACCTCGACGGGGTTCGCCCGCTCGGTCTCCCGATCCACCGAGGTGCAGCTCGGCCAGCCCGAGGCGGCGGTCGCCGACCTGGAAGCCGGCGCCGAGCCCTCGCAGACCCCGGTGGGCCTGGACGAGCACCGGACCGTGTCGGCGTTGGCGCTGGCCCAGATGGACCGGCTCGACGAGGCGCTCGCGCTGCTCGACGTGGGTGACGAGGTCCCGACGCTGGACGGGCGCTCCGGTTACTCGGTCTCGGCGATCGCCCTCGTCTGCGCCGCCGCCGGACGTCGGGACGACGCGGTCCGTGCCGCAGCCGACCTGGCCGTCGCGGATCGCGTCACCTACCTGGATCGACTTGCTGCCGAGCTGGCCGTGGCGCTGGTCTCACCGGGCGCCCACGGCGACGAGCTCGAGGACCGGGCCCGGGCCACGGCGTCGAGCACCGACGACGAACTGGCGCACGCACTGGTGGCGCTCGCCGCGGCGACCCGCCGGGACGTGACCGGGCGGTCGTCGTCGGACCACACCGAGGACTGCGAGCGGCGGCTCACGGTCCTCGGCATCCTGGACACCCGCTGGCGTGCGTTGTTTCGCCGGATCGCCGAGGACGCCGTGGGCGCCGTGGGCGACCCCGGTCAGTCCGCCGGCTGAGGGACCCAGCGCAGGTAGGGCTTGTCGGCCCGCCACCCCTCGGGGAAGCGTTCGGCCGCCTCCTCGTCGGAGACCGCCGCACCGATGATCACCTCGCCGCCCTGCTCCCAGTTGGCCGGGGTGGCGACGCTGTGCCGCGCGGTGAGCTGCAGGGAGTCGATCACCCGGAGGAGCTCGTCGAAGTTCCGCCCGGTCGAGGCCGGGTAGGTCAGGGTCAGCTTGACCTTGTCGTCGGGTCCGATCACGAACACCGATCGCACGGTCAGCGTGTCGTTCGCGTTCGGGTGGATCATGTCGTAGAGGTCGGCGACGGCACGGTCCGGGTCGGCGATCATCGGGAAGTTCACGGCATGGCCCTGGGTGTCGGCGATATCCGCCTCCCACCCTGCATGGCGCTCCAGGCTGTC
>SXMI01000208.1 GCA_005777415.1 Actinomycetota bacterium
CGAAGTACTGCTTGACGATCTCGGGGTACTCCCGCAGTGCGGTGTCCATGTCGCAGAACACGACGCCCTGACGCTCGAGGTCCTCACGGTTGCGGTGGAACACCACCTCGGACTCGTACTGGGCCGTGACGCCAGCGAGGTACTTGCGCTCCGCCTCGGGGATGCCGAGCTTCTCGTAGGTGTTCTTGATCGCGTCCGGGAGGTCGTCCCAGTCCTCGACCTGCCCCTCCGTCGGCTTGATGTAGTAGTAGATGTCGTCGAAGAAGATCTCCGACATGTCGCCGCCCCAGTTGGGCATGGGCCGACGGTCGAAGGCGTTCAGGCTCTTGAGCCGGAAGTCGAGCATCCAGTCGGGCTCGCCCTTCATCCACGACATCTCCCGCACGATCGCCTCGTCGAGGCCTCGCTTCGGCTTGAAGACGTAGTCCTCCTCGTCGCTCCAACCGAGCGAGTACTTGGAGAGGTCGAGGTCGACCGACATGGGGCGCTCCTGGGTCGTGGGGGATTTCTCCTACGGGGATAGTAACAACCCGGGCCGCCTGCCGACAGGTCGGCACGGTCGTAGCATCGGGCCCGTGAGCCATCAGGCGACGGCGACACCGCCCGCAGGAACGGACGACCCCGGATCGGACCGCTCGTCCGGACCCGGGTGGGTGGGCCCCGCCGTCGCCGTCGGCGCCGTGGCCTGCGGCTGCGTGCTCACGGCGGCCTGGAACCCGGGCGACGACGGCGTGGCGCTCTGCGCCTCCCAGTCCGTGTTCGGCGTCGACTGCCCGTTCTGCGGCGGGATGCGCTGCGTGAACGCCCTCACCCGCGGGGACTGGCTCGCCGCCGCCGACCACAACGTCCTGCTCGCCGTCGCCCTGCCGCTCGTCGCCGTCGGACTCCTCGTCTGGCTGTGGCGGTCGTGGCGGGGCCGAACCACGCCGGTCCCCTGGCCGTCGTCGGCGCGGGCGTCGATCGCGCTGGGCGCCGTCGTCGTGGTGGTGCTGGCGGCGTTCACGGTCGCCCGCAACGTCGGCGGCCCGGCCTGGGTGGACTGGCTCGCCTCGACGTCGAGCGGCTGACGACCGCCGCGGCGGGCGGCCGGGTCAGTCGAGCCGGCGCAGGTGCTCGGCGTAGCGACCGGTCCGCTGCACGTACGAGGCCACGCCCAGGTCGAAGTGACCCGGGGTCACGGCGTCCTCACGGATGGTCGCCGGCACACCGAGGGCCATGGCCAGGGGCGGCACGACCTTGCGGTTGCCGACGAACGCTCCGGCCCCGACCACGGCCTCGCGGCCGATCCGGGCGTCGTGCAGCACGATCGAGCCGATCCCGATGAGCGCCTTGTCCTCGATCACGCAGCCCTCGAGCACCGCCTGGTGGCCGACGGTCACATCGTCGCCGAGCGTCGTCGGGTGCATCGGCGTCGTGTGGAGCACGGCCCCGTCCTGGATGCTGCACCGCTCGCCGATGTAGATGAAGCCGTCGTCACCGCGGACCACGGCACCCGGCCACACCGAGGACTGGGCACCGATGACGACCGAGCCGATGACGACCGCATCGGGGTGCACGTAGGCGGTCGGATGGATCTCGGGGACCTGCTCCCCCAGTGCGTAGACGGCCACGGCCTGCTCCCTGCGTCCTCGACCCCGGCGCCGATCAGCCGAGCGACTCGTGTCGGCCGTAGCCGCCGCGGGCGAACACGAGCGCGCCGACGTCGGCCCGGTGGATCTCCAGCGCGCGGACCCGGCCGAGCACGACCACGTGGTCTCCGCCGGGGAACTGGTCGAACAGCTCGCAGTCGAGGTGGGCGACCGCCTGGTGGATCAGCGGCGACCCGGTGATCGGAGCAGGTTCCCAGGAGATGTCGGCGAACTTGTCGTCGACGCGGGATGCGAAGGTGTTGCTGACCTCGTGCTGATCGTCGGCCAGCACGCTCACCCCGAACGCCCCGTGGGACTCGATGATCGGCCAGGTCGACGACCCCTCCGACACACAGAAGCCGACCAGCGGCGGGTCGAGCGAGACCGAAAAGAACGAGCCGATCGCCAGGCCCACGGGACGGTCGCCGTCACGGGCGGCGACCACGGTGACCCCGGTCGGGAAGTGCCCGAGCACCTGCCGGAACACCTGCGGGTCGATCTCCACCACGGCATCGCCGTCGGGTGCGGTCGGATCCGTCATACGGCGGCGCAGGCTAGACGGTTCAGGCGCCCGCTGCCGCCGGCTGTGAGCCGGGGTCGCGGTCACGACGGGGGGCCGGGGCGGCCGGGTCGGCGGCCACCTCCAGCCGCAGGCCCTCGGACGCGGCGAGCACCTGCTCGACGCCACGTTCGGCGGCCAGACGTCGGGCGCCGACGAGCAGCTCGTCGATGCGCACGTCGGTGTGGGCCGGGTCGTGGTGGAACAGCACCAGCGTGCGGGCGCCCGCCTGGGCCGCGACCTCCACGGCGTAGTCGACGGTGCAGTGGCCCCAGTCCGACCGCATGGAGAACTCCAGGTCGTCGAACTGCGCGTCGTGGATCAGGACGTCCACCCCGCGGCACAGGTCCAGGACCTCCGGGTCGACGTCGGTCGACCCGAGGACGGGCTGCTGGTGGTCGCTCACGTAGGCGATGCTCACGCCGCCGGTCGTGATCCGGTAGCCGAAGGTCGGGCCGACGTGCGGCACCCAGGCGGCCTCGACCTGCGCTCCGGGGATGTCGAAGCTGCCCGCCGGCGTGTCGTGGAAGACGATGTCACCCGGCAGGTCGTCGACGGCCACCGGGAAGTAGGGAGGCTGGACGAACCGCCGGACCGCGGCCTCCAGGCCGTCGGGATCCTGGGTCGGACCGTAGAGGTCGAGTCGGGCACCGGGGACGAGCAGCGGCGAGAAGAACGGTAGGCCCTGCACGTGGTCCCAGTGGAGGTGGGTCACCAGCGCCGTGCCGCGGAACGGTGCGTCGAACGGACGGTCGAGACCGAAGAAACGCAGTCCCGTTCCCAGGTCGAGGATCACCGGGTCGTGGTCCTCCGAGGTGACCACCACGCACGAGGTGTTGCCGCCGTAGCGCGCCACGCTGTCGCATGCGCACGGTGTGGAACCACGCACCCCGTAGAACGTGATCTCGGCCATGCCCCCTCGGCAGGTGCGTCGGTCCCGGCATCGGCCCCCGGGAGTGCTCCAACGATAGGTGAACGCCAGGGGAACGGACACGGGGGTGTGACGGATATCTCGGTCCCTCAGTCGCCACCCAGGTGGAGTCGGGCGGCCCGTCGGTGGACCAGGCCGTCGGCCAGCAGCGACTGCACCAGGTCGTCCACCTCGGCCGGGTCGCGCCCCGCCCACCCGACCAGTTCGGCGACGTCGAGGAGCCTCACCGGTCCACCCTCGAGCGCCCGGAGCAGCCGGCCGCGGGCCTGTCGGGCCGACCCGGCGAAGGGCGCCTGGCGGACCGAGACCCCGGCCGACCTCGTGGCCGGGTCGGGAGACGGCCACCGGGCCCGGGCCCAGGCGCAGGTCCGTCGGACGGGACAGCCGCTGCAGGCCGGGTCCTTCGGTCGGCACCGCTCGGCACCCAGATCGAGCAGCCCCTGGTTCCAGGCCCATCCGTGGCCGGCGGGCACCCAGGCGTCGGCCGCGGCCTGGGCCCGTGCGGGGGTGAGCCGCTCCCCCGCCCGCCTCGCCAGCACCCGGCCGGTGTTGGTGTCGACGACGGCGACGTCCTGTTCGAAGGCGAACGCCAGCACGGCCCGGGCCGTGTACGGACCGATGCCCGGCAGGGCGAGCAGCGCGGACAGGTCCTGGGGCAGCTGCCCGCCGTGCTCGGCGACCACCCGCTGGGCGGTGCTCCGCAGGTTGCGGGCCCGGCGCGGGTAGCCGAGTCCGCTCCACGCCCGGAGCACCTCGTCGAGCGGTGCCGCCGCACAGGCCGCCGGGTCGGGGTACGCCGCGGTGAAGGCCTCGTAGCGCGGGACGACCCGGTCCGCCTGCGTCTGCTGCAGCATGACCTCGGCCACCAGCACCCGCCACGGGTCCCGGGTCCGGCGCCACGGGAGATCACGGTGGTGGGCGGCGGCCCAGTCGAGCACCCGCCGCTGTTCGGCGGTCGTCACCGCCGCCCCGGTGGACGGCCGACGGCTCACGGGTCGAGCGGGGCGCACCGGTCCAGGACCGTGTGGTGCGGGTAGTCGAAGGTGCCCTCGAGCCCGTGGGCGTCGCGCAGCAGCCGCGCGGCCTCCTCGAGCAGGGCGGCCTGTCGCTCCGGCGGCAACACGGCGACGAACGAGATGGACCGGACCCGGTCGAGGACGCCGTCGACGGTGGTCGACACCGGGTTGTCGAAGCGCTCCTCGACCAGGTCGCCGAACCCACCGGCCGATTCGACCACCCGGGCCCACCGGCGCTCGTCGTGCTGGGAGTACGGGCGGCCGCCGCTGTGGTGCTCGACCAGGTCGTCGAGGTCCGCCACCCACCCGACGGATGCGTCACGCACGTTCCAGGCGAGCACCAGTTGGCCGCCCGGACGCAGCACCCGCCGGATCTCGGCGAGCGCCGCCGGGGGGTCGAACCAGTGGAACGCCTGGGCGACCGTCACCAGGTCGAACGACCCGCGGCGCACCGGGAGCGCCTCGGCGACCCCGCCGACGCAAGGCACCGCCGGCAGCGACCGCCGCAACTGGGCGGCCATCTCCGCGAGCGGCTCGACGGCGGTGCAGCGAAGCCCGGCCCGGGCGAGCTGGCCGGTGAGGATCCCCGTCCCGGCAGCGACGTCGAGCACCTCGGCATCCCGCCCGGCCGGGGTCGACCGGGCCACCTCCACGATGCGGCCGACGGCGGCCCGGGCGTAGGTCGGCCGGATCCGCGAGTAGGTCGGCGCCGCAGCGGCGAACCCGCCGGCGGCGACCGGGTCGACCGTCACCCGGCGGCGCTCAGGCGTCCCAGACGTCGTCGCCGTAGGGCCGCTTGCGGACCGGGGCGGACTCGGCCTTCCACACCATCACCTTGCGCCGGAAGTAGCAGACCTCGACGCCGTGCTGGTTGAACCCCTTGGTCTCGACCGTGACGATCCCCCGGTCGCCCTTGGAGGACTCCCGCTTCTCGAGCACCCGCGTCTCGGCGTAGATCGTGTCGCCGTGGAAGGTCGGGTTCTTGTGCTGGAGCGTCTCGATCTCCAGGTTGGCGATGGCCGCGCCCGACACGTCGGGGACGCTCATGCCCAGCACCAGCGAGTACACGAGGTTGCCGACCACGACGTTCTTCCCGTGCACCGTCTCGTTCTGCGCGAACCACTCGTTGGTGTGCAACGGGTGGTGGTTCATCGTGATCATGCAGAACAGGTGGTCGTCGTACTCGGTGACGGTCTTGCCGGGCCAGTGCCGGTAGATGTCGCCGGGCTCGAAGTCCTCGAGGTAGCGGCCGAACGGACGATCGTGGACGGTCATGTGCGTGCTCCTGTGCTGCTCGGGCCGGACCGCCGGACGGTACCGCTCGGCACTCGGCGGCGGCCAGCCCCGACCGGGCCGGGGCTTGGGAGCCGCAAGTGACCCGGCGGTAACCTGCCGACCATGACGAACGAGCAGGCCACCGCCGTCCCCACCTCCGCCGACCTGGTCGCCACCGCCACGGTGCTCGACGCCGCCCAGGCCGTCGTCGACGCCGGGGTCGGTCGCCTGGCCCGCGACGGCATCGACGACAACCAGGTGCTCGCCTACGACGTGGCGCACGCAGCGGCGGCCGTCATGGCGGCCCGGGGCCTGCTCTCCTACGGGTCCCGTGGCGACACCGAGTCGCTGGTCACGGCCGCATTCACCGCTGACGCACTGGCCGAACTGGCCGGCAAGGTGTTCGGCCGCGAGGCCGAGTGGGGGGTCTCCCCGACCGCCCTGGACAGCACCCGGGAGTTCGTCGCCACCTACCGGGACCCGGCGTTCCTGGCCTCGCTGGCCGACACCGACGGGCCCCGCGGGCTGAGCGACGACTTCGAGCTCGTCCAGGACACGTTCCGCCGGTTCGCCGAGGAGCAGCTCGTCCCGATCGCCGAGCACATCCACCGGGAGAACGACGACATCCCCGAGGACATCATCACCGGCCTGGCCGAGATGGGCGCGTTCGGACTGTCCATCCCCGAGGAGTTCGGCGGCTTCGCCTCGGGCGACGAGTCCGACTACATCGGCATGGTCGTCGCCACCGAGGAACTGAGCCGCGGCTCGCTCGGCGCCGGTGGCTCGCTGATCACTCGGCCCGAGATCCTGGCCCGGGCCCTCGAGGCCGGCGGCACCGAGGAGCAGAAGCAGGAGTGGCTGCCCAAGCTCGCCACCGCCGAGGTCATGAACGCCGTGGCCGTCACCGAACCCGACTACGGCTCCGACGTGGCCGGCGTGAAGGCCACGGCCACCGCCACCGACGGCGGCTACCTGATCAACGGCGTCAAGACCTGGTGCACCTTCGGCGCCCGGGCCGACGTGCTCATGCTCCTGGCCCGCACCGATCCCGACCGCAACGCCGGCCACAAGGGCCTGTCCATGTTCATCGTCCCGAAGGAGCGGGGCGACGCCCACGGCTTCGAGCTCACCCAGGACAACGACCACGGCGGCGGCAAGATGGAGGGGCGGCCGATCGACACGGTCGGCTACCGCGGCAGGCACTCCTACGAGATCGCCTTCGACAACTGGTTCGTGCCCGAGGCCAACCTGATCGGCGGCGAGGGCGGCATGGGCAAGGGCTTCTACTACCAGATGGCCGGGTTCGAGAACGGCCGCCTGCAGACCGCCGCCCGCGCCGTCGGCGTCATGCAGTCGGCGCTCGAACTGGCCCGCCAGTACGCCAAGGACCGGGCCGTGTTCGGCCAGCCGGGCTTCGACTACCAGCTGACGCAGGCGAAGCTCGCCCGCATGGCCGTGACCGTCCAGGGCGCCCGGCAGTTCTCCTACGAGGTGGCCCGCATGATGGCCAAGGGCGAGGGCACGCTCGAGGCGTCGATGATCAAGGCCTACGTCTGCAAGGCCGCCGAGTGGGTCACCCGCGAGGCCATGCAGATCCACGGCGGCATGGGCTACGCCGAGGAGTACACGGTCAGCCGGCTGTTCGTGGACGCCCGGGTGCTGTCGATCTTCGAGGGCGCGGATGAGACGCTGTGCCTGAAGGTGATCGCCCGCCAGCTGGTGGCCCGGCACACCAACACCGGCGGGGCGGCCTGACCCTTCCCCGGCGCGTCAGTCGGTGACGAGCTCGGCCAGCGTCGCCCTGATCCCGGCCAGGTCGTCGAGCGCCACCTGATCGCGACCGAGCCACAGCGGCGTGCCCTCCGGAAGGTGCGCGTACCCGGCCCGCATCAGTCCCACGGAACGCACCGGATCGCCGACCCACCCTCGGTCGGCCGCCTCGCCGAGCAGCGCGCTGATGTCGCTGCGCAGCCGGTGCGCCCACCGGGCCACCAGATCGTGGCCGACCAGCAGGTCACGCTTCGAGCTGTTGCACCGGGCATCCGCCAGCACCAGGTTCTCGACCGCATCGTTGGGGAACCGGCTCCAGGGGAGCACGTGATCGACATGGGCCGTCGCCGGGAGCCGGTCACCGCAGTAGAAGCAGTCACCCCCCTGGATCTCGGCCAGCCCGGAGCGGAGCCACCCCGGGAACGAGACCCGCGCCGTTCCGAACAGGTGGCGGTGGAGTTGCTCGGTCTCGCTGTCGATCCCGTTCCACCGGGCGACCTGTCGGACCCAGTGGAGCTCGACCAGCGGCCGGATGAGCGGAGCGAGGCGCACCAGCGAGTCGGATGCCCCGGCCCGGAACCGGAGCCGACCGCCACCCTGTTCGTGCAGTCGCGTCAGGGTCACGCGCTCGTTCCAGTCGACGTCGTAGAGAAACGGCAGCGTCTCGCCGCCGACCACCTGCAACCTGATGATCGGGAACCGGGCGAAGTTGACCTCGACCTCGTCGAGGCAGCGCTCGTACGCCTCGGGGGTCCGCGCCCGAGCGACCTCGGCGGAGGTGGCTCCCCCGGACTCGAGGTGGAGGGCGAGCACCGCCTGCACGGTCACCGCGCGTCCGCTGCTGATCTGGCGCAGCGGACCATCGGACGGTGCCACCCCGAGGTACGCGCGCACCTGCGGCAGGTAGAGCCGCACGACGTGGTCGGCCACCTCACGGGTGTGCAGGTGTGCCGGTGCCCGGCCCGCCGGATCGACCCGCTCGGCGCAGGCGTCGAGCAGGGCCAGGACGAGCGCCAGCTTGTAGGTGGCGGTCCGTTGTCCCTCGTCGATCACCCGCAGCAGCCGCTCCGCGACGAGCGCCGACTCGTCGACGTCGCCCGGGGTCACTCCACGGCGCCGGACACGAGCCGGAGGTTGATCGGGTACCGGTACCACTCGCCCCGGTTGGCGGCGAGCGCGGCGATGATGTGGAACACGACACCGGCGACCAGCACGATCGGGAACAGCACGAACCCGATCAGCACCAACATCAACAGGCCCGACACGATCAACCCGATCCCGAGTGTGATCGAGAAGTTCAGCGCCTCGGCGGCGTGGTGCCGGGCGAAGCGCTGCTCTGGCTTGGTGACCAGGTAGATGATCAGCGGGCCCCAGAACCCGACCAGCAGCGGGAGCGCCTGGGCGAGTGTCGCCATTCCCTTCTCGGCGTCGATCTGGGCCGGGCCGTAGCCCTGCTGGCCGAACGCGTTCGGATCAGCCACGGCAGGCACCGGCGGTGGGGCCACGTCGCCCCACTGCGTGCCGTCCCACCAGCGCTGCTGGCCGTTCGGGTCGGCGTACCATCCGGGCGGGGTGGACTGCGGATCGCTCACGGCGCCCAGCGTAGAGTGCCCGACACGCGGCGCACACGGACAGGTCGACCTTGAGCACGACGAGCGATGCGGGCCGGTGCCCCGTCTGCGGCGGCGACCGGGCCACCCCCTACGCCGAGGAGAACGGGTTCCAGCTGGTTCGCTGCGCCGGGTGCGGGGTCCTGCACGTGACACCGCGCCCCGACCCGGAGACCACGGCGGCGGCGCACCAGTACGGCCTGCACCGGGGTGACACGACCCTGGCGATCACCGGACGGTACCGACCCGACCGCATCGGCCGGTACCGCCGCATCCTCACCGACATCTACGGGACGGCGCTCCCCCGCCCGACCGCCACCTGGGTCGACATCGGCTGCGGCCACGGAGAGTTCCTGACGGCCCTGGTCCGTTTCGGACCGGACGACCTGACCGCGATCGGACTCGAACCCAACCTGACCAAGGCCCGGGGGTGCGTGGAGCGGGGCCTCGACGTCCGGAGCACGGACCTGGGCCAGGTCGACGGCGAGTTCGACGGGATCTCGCTGCTCAACGTCTTCTCGCACCTCCAGGACCCCGGGGGGTTCCTCGCCTCCTGCGTCGAACGGCTCGCCCCGGGCGGCGAGCTGCTGCTCGAGACCGGGGACACGGCCGGTCTGTCCGCCGAGGAGCACCCGCGGCCGTTCTACCTGCCGGACCACCTGCTCTTCGCCGACGAGACGATCGTCCGCCGGATCCTGGACCAGGTCGGACTCGAGGTCGTGTCCGTCCACCACTACTCCGCGGCGACCGCCGTCCCGGTGCAGGTCGCCCGCGAGTGGCAGCGGGCGATCCAGCAACGTCGTGTCCCACCGGTCATCGGCGCCACCGGTCGGTGGGTCAGGGAGCGGCGACGCCGGATCGACATGTACATCCGCACCCGTCGGGCCCGCTGAACCGTCAGTCGCCGAGCGCGGCGATCGCATCGGCGATCGCCAGGGCGCGCCGGGCGTTGTCCACGTGCAGGTTCTCGATCATCCGGCCGTCGACCGTGACCACGCCCTTGCCCTCGGCGAGGCCCTGCTCGAAGGCCTCGATGACCCGGCGGGCGTGGTCGATCTCGTCGGCCGACGGCGAGAACGCCTCGTTGCACGGCTCCACCTGCGTCGGGTGGATGAGGGTCTTGCCGTCGAAGCCCATGTCGGCGCCCTGCGCGCACTCGGCGGCGAAGCCCTCGGGGTTCTTCACGTCGTTGTAGACCCCGTCCAGGATCACCTTCCCGGCGAAGCGGGCCGCGTTCACACACCGACCCAGGCCCCACAGCAACGGCGCCCGGCCCGGGACCAGCGCGGCCCGCAGCTCCTTGGCCAGGTCGTTGGTGCCCATGATGAGCACCTCGAGCCGCTCCGAGGCGGTGGCGATCTCGAGCGCGTGCTCGATGGCGGCGGGGGTCTCGAGCATCGCCCAGATGCGGGTGTGGTCGGCCACGCCGGCCGACTCGAGGATGCGCTCGACGGCCGCCACCTCGGCGGCGGAGTTGATCTTCGGGACCACGATCCCCGCCGGCGCCGCCTCGGCCGCGGACCGCAGGTCGGCCTCGTGCCACTCGGTCTCCGACGAGTTCACGCGGATCGTCAGCTCACGGTGGCCGTACTCCCCCGACGCCACGGCGGCCGCGACCTTCTCGCGGGCCACCTCCTTCATGTCGGGGGCGACGGAGTCCTCGGTGTCGAAGATGATCGCGTCGGTCGGCAGCGTCTTGGCCTTCTCGAGGGCCTTGTCGTTGGCGCCCGGCATGTAGAGGACGGATCGGCGGGGACGCAGGTCGGACATCGGTGACTCCAGGTTCAGATCGAGTGGGAACGGGGTCGGGTGGGAACGGGTCGGGGACGGTGGGTCCGGGTGCCGCCTCAGAAGCCGTACAGCTCCCGGAGCGCCGGGTCGCGGTCGGCGAGCTGCTTGGCCAGGTTCACCACGACGTGGCACTGCTTGACCGAGGCGTCGTCCTCCATCTTGCCGTTCAGCATGATGGCGCCGGTGCCGTCGCCCATGGCCTCGATGACCTCCTGGGCGTGGGCGACATCGGCCGGATCCGGCGAGAACACCCGCTTGGCGATGTCGATCTGCACCGGGTGCAGCGACCAGGCGCCGACGCAGCCGAGCAGGTACGCGTTGCGGAACTGGTCCTCGCAGGCGACGGTGTCCTTGATGTCGCCGAACGGCCCGTAGTACGGGAGGATCCCGGCCATGGCGCACGCGTCGACCATCCGGGCGATCGTGTAGTGCCACAGATCCTGCTGGTACGACGTGCGGTCGGCGTCGTACTCGGGTCCCTCAGCGCCCTCCGGCGGGTCCTGGCGCACCAAATACCCCGGGTGACCGCCGCCGACCCGGGTCGTCTTCATGCGGCGGTTCGCCGCCAGGTCCGCCGGTCCCAGCGACAGGCCCTGCATCCGGGGCGAGGCCAGGCAGATCTCCTCGACGTTGGCGACGCCCCGGGCCGTCTCCAGGATGGCGTGGACCATGAGCGGCTTCGACAGACCGGCCTTGGCCTCGAGCTGGGCCAGCAGGCGGTCGACGTAGTGGATGTCCTCGGGGCCCTCGACCTTGGGGACCATGATCACGTCGAGCTTGTCGCCGACCTCGCCCACGAGGGTCACCAGGTCGTCGAGCACCCAGGGCGAGTCCAGGCTGTTGACCCGCGTCCACAGCTGGGTGTCACCCAGGTCCATCTCACGGGCGACGCGCACCAGTCCGGCTCGGGCGGCCTCCTTGGCGTCCATCGGGATGGCGTCCTCGAGGTTCCCGAGCAGCACGTCGGTGGTCGGGGCGATCTCGGGCAGCGTGGCGGTCACCTTGTCGAGGTGCGGCGGGAAGAAGTGGATCATCCGCGACGGCCGGAACGGGATCTCCCGCAACGGCTCCGGAGCGCCGGCGGCGAGCGGCTTGAAGAAGTCCTTGGGGCTACGCATGCCCAGACGCTACGTCGCCTCATCACGGGCCGGGAAACCGGACCACTCGGTGATCCCGCAGGCCGGGCGGGTGGCGGAGGTAGCGTGCGGCCCGTGCGCAGCGTGGTGTGTCGGGAACTCGGCGAACCCGAGCTGCTGGAGGTCACCGACCGCGATCCGGCACCGTGCGGACCGGGTCAGGTGCGCATCCGGGTCCGGGCCGCCGGCCTGAACTACGTCGACGCGCTGTTCGTCCGGGGCGGCTACCAGATCCAGCCGCCGCTGCCCTTCGTCCCGGGCTCCGAGCTCGCCGGTGAGATCACCGAGATCGGCTCCGAGGTCGGCTCCGCCGGCAATGACGGTGACGGGGCCTGGCAGGTCGGTGACCGGGTCCTGGCGTCGATCGGACTCGGGGCGTTCGCCGACGAGGTGCTCGTCCCGGCCAGCGTCCCGATCCGGATTCCGGAGGCGCTGTCGTTCGGACAGGCCGCGACGATCGGCCAGTCGTACGCGACCGCCTGGTTCACCCTGACCCGTCGGACCGTGGTGGAGCCGGACGAATGGGTGCTCGTGCTGGGCGCCGCCGGCGGTCTGGGCCTGGCCATGCTCGACGTGGCCCGGTGCCTGGGTGCGCGGACCATCGCCGCGGCGTCCGGACCCGACCGGTTGCGGCTCTGCATCGAGCGGGGTGCGCACGACGTCGTCGACTACTCCACCGACGAGTTGCGGCTCCGCGTGCGGGAGATCACCGGCGGAGGCGCCGACGTGGCGGTCGATCCGGTCGGCGGTCCGCTCGCCGAGCAGGCGCTCCGCTCGCTCACGAACGGCGGACGGCTCATGGTGCTGGGGTTCGCCTCGGGCGACATCCCCCGACTGCCGGCGAACCAGATCCTGTTGAGGAACCGGTCGGTCCTGGGGGTCGACTGGGGCGCGTGGGCCATGGCCCATCCCGAGGACAACCGGGTGCTGTTCGACGAGGTGCTCGGTGCGGTGGAGGAACACCGATTGCACCCGGTCGAGCCGACCGCCTACCCCTTGGACCAGGCCGGCCGGGCCCTGCGGGACCTGCTGGAGCGACGGGTGGTCGGCAAGGCCTGCCTCACGACCGACTGACCGTCGGCCTGACCGACCGGCCCTGGATCAGGGCGCCGGGGTGCTCGACTGCGCAGCCGCCGAGTCGCCGACCAGCGCCATGACCGCGGTCTCGAACTGCTCGATCGGCACCTCGCCCGATCCACGCTGGACGACCTTGCCCTGGGCGTCGGTCATGACGAAGTACGGGAAGCCGGGCAGGGCGTAGGCGGCGGCCGCGGAGCCGCTCGAATCGTCGAGCAGCACCTGGGGGGTCCAGCCCTCACCGGCGAGCCACTTGGACGGCGGGTAGTTGGGCTTCTCGGAGCTGACACCGGTGGACACGGTGGAGATCTTGACGCCCTCGGGAGCCCGACCCTCGTCGATCCACTGCTGGACCAGGGGCACCTCGGCCTGGCAGTGGGGGCACCAGTGGGCCACGAAGATGACCACCTGGGGCTCACCAGCATCGGCCGAGATCGTGACCGGCGAACCGTCGAACGACTGCCCGGTGAGCGTGGGGATGGTCTTGCCCGTGGCCGGGTCCGAGGCCGGGTCGGTCAGGAAGCCCGACGGCTGCGACGGGTACGGCGGCAGGTCCTCGCCGGAGATCTGCACCGATGCCGTCTCCTGGCTGGCGTCCTTGGCGGCGGCCGCACCGGTGCCGGCCTCGACGTCGGTGGTGGACGACCGGCTCGACAGGACGGCGATGAGACCCACGACGACCATCACGGCGACGATGATCCCGACGATGATCGGGACCAGGTTCGAGCGGGAGTCGACGTCCTTGGCGAGCTTGGAGTACGGGTCGGCTGCGCTGGGCTTCTTGTTCGGGGTCGTGGTGCCGCTCACGGCTGTGCCTCCTGGAGGTCGTTCTCGTCGTCCACAGTATTGCCGGACACATCGGCTGCGGGGCGTCGGGGGCGGGCCAGGACGGCCAGCGTGCCGAGCAGCAGGAACCCGATCCAGGCCATGCCGGGGATCGAGAGGAAGTGGAACTTCCACACCCACACCGTCTCGCAGGGGATGTCGGTCGAGCACGACGAGCTGACGGTGTCCGGGAACCGCTCCAGCAGGTAGTGGTAGGTGGCGATCACCGCGCCGACCACGACGAGCGGCAGGACGTAGAAGCGGACGTCCCGGTCACGCCGCCACCAGGCCACGGCGAACAGCGCCACGTTCGGGTACATGCAGATGCGCTGGTACCAGCAGAGCTCGCAGGGCGGGAACTTGGCGATCTCGGAGAGGTACAGGCTGCCGAGCGTCGTGGTCAGCGCCACGGCGAAGCCGAGCGGCAGGGCGAGCTCGCCGAAGGCCTCACGCAGTGGCACCAGCGACTCCGGCAGACCACCCCGCACCTTGGCGAACAGGGCGACCGACCAGGTGACCACCAGGAACACCAACCCGAGCACCGCCAGGAGCGCCAGGAACGTCGTCACCGCATCGACCGACATGCATCCGGGATGCTACCGGCCTCCGGAGCCGACCGGCGGTAGAGTCCCCCACATGAGCATCTACGAGACCCAACTCCCCGCCCTCGACGGGACCGGCGACGTGCTGTCCGAGGTGGCCGGCAACGTGACGCTGGTCGTCAACGTGGCCTCCCGGTGCGGACTGACCCCCCAGTACGAGCAGCTGCAGGCCCTGCAGGACCGCTACGCCGACCAGGGCTTCACGGTCCTCGGCGTTCCCTGCAACCAGTTCCTCGAGCAGGAACCCGGCACGGCGGACGAGATCCGCTCGTTCTGCTCGGCGACCTACGGGGTCACGTTCCCGCTCAGCGAGAAGATCGAGGTGAACGGCGACGGCCGGCACCCGCTGTACGCCGAGCTCACCGCCACCGCGGACGCCGAGGGCCACGACGGCGACATCCGGTGGAACTTCGAGAAGTTCCTCGTCGGCCGGGACGGCGAGGTCGTCGGACGGTTCGCCCCGCAGACGGTCCCGGACGACCCGGCGATCATCGACGCCATCGAGGCCTCGCTCAGCTGACCATCAGCACGGTCCGCAGCCCTCGGCCGGCCTCCAGGTCGTCGAGGGCTGCATCGACCTCCTCGAGCGGTCGACGGCGGGTCACGAGTCCGTCCAGGTCGAGTCGCCCCGCCTGCCACAGGTCCACCAACCGCGGAATGTCCCGAGGGGCCCAGCAGGACCCGAGCAGTGAGCCGACCAACCGCTTCTCGGTGAACAGGGCAGCGGCGACACCCACCCGGGCCTCGTCCTCGGCCGGGGGCGCTCCGACCATGACAGCGGTCCCGCCGCTGCGCACGGCGGCCAGCGCCTGCTCGACCAGCGCCGCCGACCCGGCGGCATCGACCGCCACGTCGGCACCGATCCCGGTGAGCGAGTGGACGACGGCGACCGGATCGTCCGCGGCGGGGTCGACCACGTGGGTCGCACCGAACCGGAGCGCCAGGGCCCGCCGGTCCGGCGACGGGTCGGACACGACGATCGTCGCCGCCCCGGCCAGCACCGCGCCCTGGACCACCGAGATGCCCACGCCGCCGGCGCCGAACACCACGACCGCGTCGCCGGGGTGCACCGGCGCGGTGTTCACGACCGCACCCACCCCGGTCTGCACCGCGCACCCGATGACGCAGGCCACGTCGAGCGGCAGGTCCGGGTGCACCCGGATCGCCCCCTGCTCGGGCACGACCACCTCGTCGGCCCAGGCCGCCAGGTTCAGGCCCCGGTGGACGATGCCGTCGGGTCGGGACAGGCGGGTGCTCCCGTCGGGGAAGCTCGACGTGGCGATCCCCACCGAGTTGGCGCAGACCGAGAACGCACCCTTGGCGCAGTAGGCGCACCGGCCGCAGGCGGGCGCCGGACTGAGCACGACGTGGTCGCCGACCGCCAGATCGCCCACGCCGGGTCCGCACTCGACGACGACACCCGCCGCCTCGTGTCCGGGGATCGTCGGGCCCATGAGCGGGAAGGACCCCCGGCAGAGCGACAGGTCGCTGTGGCAGACCCCGCACGCCACGATCCGCACCCGCACCTCACCGGTCCGGGGCGCTTCCAACGAGATGTCGTCGACGATCCGCAGCGGCGTGCCCGTCGACTCGAGCACGGCGGCCCGCATCAGGCGGCTGCCCGGTCGTGAACGGCTGTGCTGCGGACATCGGCGTCGTCCTCGGCGCCCGACCCACGGAGCGACCGGGCCACGAGGGAGCGCACCTCCTCCACGACCAGCAGCAGGACCGCGCCACCGACGCAGATCCCCCACTCGGTGACACTCAGCCCGACCGTGCCGAACACCCCCTGCAGGAAGGGCACCTGCACGACGAGCACCTGGGTGAGCACCACGGCGGCCGAGGCGATGAGCAGCGGACGGTTCGAGAACGTGAACCGGCTGAACAGCGAGAGGTTGCCGCTCCTGACCACGTAGGCGTTGGCGAGCTGGAGGAACACGAACAGGGTGAAGGCCACCGTGTACGCCGCGCTCTCATCGGGCACCACTCCGGGCGCATCGCCGCCCTGCCACAGCAGGACACCGAGCGTGATGATCGTCATGAGCACGGCGGTCACGGTGATCCGGGCGAGCCGGGCTCCGGTCAGGATCTTGGCGTTCCGGTCCCGCGGAGCGCGGTCCATGATGCCGGGCTTGGGCGGGTCGAGCCCCAGGCTCATGGCCGGCGGGCCGTCGGCCAGGATGTTCACGAACAGCACCTGGATCGGGTTGAACGGGGTGGGCAGACCCATCAGGCGGGCCGACAGGATCGTGGCGATCGCGGCGATGTTCGTCGTCAGCTGGAACCGGACGAACGTCACGATGTTGTCGTAGATGGCCCGTCCCCGTTCCACCGCGGCGACGATCGTGGCGAAGTTGTCGTCGCGCAGCACCATGTCGGCCGCCTCCTTCGAGACGTCCGTGCCCGTGATGCCCATCGCCACGCCGATGTCGGC
>SXMI01000209.1 GCA_005777415.1 Actinomycetota bacterium
CGCTGCCGTCCTGGCCCGGGATGCGCACGATCACCACGGCACTGTCGTCGGGTCGGATGGCGACGAGTTCCATGTTGCCGCCGTCCTCGGCCACGACCAGGGCGCCTGAGGCCTCGTCCAACCAGAGGTTGTCCACGGCATCGAGCGCGTTCGGGGCGCCCGCCTGGTACCTGACGGACACCACGTCCGTGTCGGTCCGGTAGTGCCAGACCCGCAGGTCGCCCTTGGTCGTGAACCACACGTCGTCGCCGGACGTGTCGATGCCCTCGCCGCCGTCGAACCGGGCGGTCCCGGGGACCTGGATGCGGGTGGATGCCAGGTCACCGGCAACGGACGGGGTGAACCGGAAGAAGGCACCGCCCGGGCGTCCGTGACCGTGCCGTCGGGGGCGAAGCGGATGCTCGTCACCCCGCCGTTCCCACCGGTGACCTCGTGGTTGACGGTCAGGTACCAGCCGCCCGGGACAGCGGCGTCGGCGAAGGTGGCGGCTCCGTCGGGGAACCACCGGTCGACGAGTGGCGTTCCCTGGACCGACTCACCCGCCCGGGCGATCACCCGGCTGGTGAATCCGCCGAGCAGGACCAGCCCGTTGGGGTCGCCGCCCGACGGCGGAGCCGGCTGCGTGCAGGCCTGCAGGGTGGGAGCGGCCACTGCCACGACGCCGGCCGCGCCAGACCACTTCAACATGGTTCGTCGGGACCACGACGGCTCGCCCGCCACGGTCGTCCCCTCCGATCCGTCTGCGTCCGCCCCTGCTCGCCGCGCCCCTCGGATGAACCTGGAGTGATCGGTACCTGATCCGAACCTGAACGCCAGTGGGCGGTCGGAAGCGGTACGGCCCGGACGCAACGAGCGGTGGGCGAGGATGGTCCCGTGGCGAACACCGATGACGCACCACCGGACCAGGAGGCCGTGCGGATCGACGCCGGCGGCTGGGGGTGGACGTGGGCCGCCGACACCGAGGGCCGGTTGCACCAGGTCGGGCTCGGGCCCGATGGAGCCGACGCGTCGGTCGACGTGGAGGCGATCTGGTACCCGGACAGCCACCCCACCTGGGGTGGCCCGGACCCGTACCGTCCGCCGGGGCTGCGGATCACCCACGCCGACGGCACGACCACCACCCGGCTACGACTCGATCGGGTCGACCGGCAGCCCCTCGGTGACGACGAGTCGGTGAGCGTCTGCACGGTCGACGAGTCGTTCGACCTGCGGGTCCGCTTCTGCGTCACGACCCACCGTGCCTCCGGTGTGCTCGAGCAGTGGATCGAGGTCGACCACGACGAGGGCGGCCCGGTGGTGCTGTGGGACTACGACTCGATCGCCCCCACGTTCCTGGTCGGCACCGACGCCACGATCACGCAGTTCGGCGGCGCCGGATGGGCGGACGAGTGGGCCTGGACCACCGAGCGGCTGACGCCGGGGACCAAGGTGCTCGACTCGCTCGGCGGGATCCAGCCCCACCTCCAGCGGGCCCCGATGCTGCTGCTCGAACCCAACGGCCCGACGGACGAGCACGCCGGCGACGTGGTCGGCTGCTCCATCGCCTGGGGTGGCAACACCCGATTCGCACTCGACCTGAGGCCGCGGGCCAACGACGATCGGGGCGACCTGCGGCTCCGCGCCGGGGCGAACCCGCTCGGCGCGCAGTACGTGCTGGATCCCGGCACGACGTTCGTGTCGCCGACGGTGGCGTGGACGTGGTCGACCGGCCGGGGCCAGCTGAGCGACCGGTTCCACCGTTGGACGCGCTCGAGGGTGCTGCGCGACCCGGACCGGACCCGACCGATCGTCGTGAACAACTGGGAGTCGACGTTCTTCGACTTCGACGAGCAACGCATCGTGGGGTTGATCGACCGGGCGGCCGATGTGGGGGCGGACCTGTTCCTGCTCGACGACGGGTGGTTCGGCACCACCTCACCCCGGGACGACGACACCGCCGGACTGGGCGACTGGGAGCCGGACCGCCGCAAGCTCCCGCGCGGTCTGCCGGCCCTGGTGGAGGCCGCGGGTGAGCGGCACCTGCGGTTCGGGATCTGGGTGGAACCCGAGATGGTCAACCCGGACAGCGACCTGTTCCGGGCTCACCCCGACTGGGTGATCCGCGACCGGCGTGCGCCCCGGGAACACCGCAACCAGTTGGCGCTCGACCCGCTCATCGACGAGGTGCGCGACTTCGAGGTCGGTGTCGTCGACCGGGTGCTGGGCGGAGCGCCGGGGACGTCCTACGTCAAGTGGGACGCGAACCGCCCGGTGACCGACCCGGGGTCGAGCGCGCTCCCCGCCGACCGACAATCGAATGCCTGGGTCGACTGGGTGCGCGCCACCTGGGAGGTGATGCACCGGGTGGCCGAGGGCCACCCCGACGTCGAGGTGATGCTCTGCGCGTCGGGTGGTGGCCGGACCGACCACGGCACCCTGCGCTGGTTCCACGAGTTCTGGACCTCCGACAACACCGATCCGGTGACCCGGGTCCGGATGCAGTGGGCGTGCGGACACTGGTTCCCGGCGAGCGCCATGGCCGCCCACGTGACCTCGTGGGGGGCGCGGCCCCTGCCCTTCGCCTGCGCGGTCGCCCTGTCGGCCAGGTTCGGCTTCGACCTGGACCTGGACGCACTCGACGACGATGCGCTCACCGTCTGCCGGCGGGCGGTGGCCGTGGCCCGACGCACGCAGGACCTGGTGCAGCACGGCCGGCTCGTCCGCCTCGTCAGTCCCGTCGACGGGACCGACCGGAGTCGGGCCGCCCTCGGATTCGTCGCACCCGACCGCAGCCGGGCGGTGGTGTTCTGCTACCAGCTCGACGACCCCCTGTCGCCACCAGCAGAGCTGCGGATCACCGGCCTGGACCCGGACGGGACCTACACGATCGACGCCACCGACCTGAGCGATGACGGCCGGTCGCTGGGCGCCGCCTCCGGCGCCGCACTCGCCGACGGTGCCGTCGCGTGGATGGCGGACGAGGCGACCACCGCACGGGTCATCGAGCTCACCCGGGTGGCGGCGCCCGACTGAGGGGCGGCGGGGCGACCCCCAGCTGAACCCTCGGTGAAACCTCCGGGATCCCGACGACAGGGGCCCGCACCGAACCGTACGTTCCCGTCCTTCCGGGTCCGATCCGTGGACCCGGGGAGACGACGGAGGAACCGGTGGACCCCCACTCGACGACGCGACGACGATTCCTCGCCGGGACCGCAACGGCAGCAGCACTCGGAGCGACCGTGTCGGCCTGCGCGCCGATTGCCCCGGCCCAGGCCGTGCCGGGGTTCAGCCACGGCGTGGCGTCCGGCGATCCGCACCCCGACTCGGTCGTGCTCTGGACCCGACTCGACCCGTCGGGGCGGGCGGGCGCCACGGACGTGGTCTGGCAGGTGGCCACCGACGACACCTTCACGGCCGTGGTCGCAAGCGGCTCGGCCACGACCGGCGGGTTCCGCGACTGGACCGTGAACCTGGTGGCCGCCGGGCTCACCCCGGGGACCCGTTACGCGTACCGGTTCGTCGACGATGCCGGGAACGTCTCGCCGGTCGGCCGTACCCGCACTGCGCCGACCGGGTCGGTCGACCGCCTCCGCTTCGCCGTCGCCTCGTGCTCCAACTACGCCTTCGGGAACTTCCACGCCTACGGCCACATGGCCGCGCGCTCCGACCTGGATGCCTGGATCCACCTGGGGGACTACATCTACGAGTACGCCAACCCCGGCGCCGGCGAGACCTACGGCGAGTACCGACTGCTCGACCCCGTCACCGAGATCCGGACGCTGTCGGACTACCGGCGGCGCTACGCCCACTACCGCTCGGACCCCGACCTGCAGACGCTCCACCGTCTGCACCCGATGATCCACGTCTGGGACGACCACGAGTTCGCCGACGACCCGTTCATCGGGGGCGCCGGCAACCACCAGGCCGAGGACGGCGACTGGAACGACCGGATCGCCGCGGCGCTCCAGGCCTACAGCGAGTGGATGCCCACACGGCTCGACGGGAACCGGATCTTCCGGACGCTCCGCTTCGGCGACCTGGCGACGATCGTCGGAGTCGATCGGCAGCGGCGGTTCCTGTGGCCGGAGCCCGACGACGGCGACCTGTACCTGGGCCGCGAGCAGTTCGACTGGCTCGACGGGCAGCTCGGAACCGTCACCAGCAGGTGGGCCGTGCTCGCCCAGCAGACCACCTTCGGCGCGACCGGGCCGAACCGGCGGTCGGGTGGCTGGGGTGAGCGGGACCGCAGCCGGGTCCTCTCGGCCGTGGCGCCGAGCGGCGCCGACCTGGTCGTGCTCACGGGCGACATCCACCGGTTCCATGCGATCGACGTGCTCGACGACCCGGACTCCTACGAC
>SXMI01000210.1 GCA_005777415.1 Actinomycetota bacterium
CCCGGTCGGGAGCGGCGCGGTAGTGGACCGTCGCCGAGGTGCCCTTGTCCTCGACCGTCACGCCCATGGGCAGGTCTGGTTCCAGCGCCGCGATCGCCCGGCGGACCCGTTCGCGCCATGGGCCCGCCTCGGGGTGCTCCTCGACGCGGCCACCCCGGCGCGACTCCAGTCCGTACAGCCCGACGAGCGTGAGCGTGGGGTGGTCGCCGAGCCGGCGGAGCAGGAACTCCAGCGGGCGACCCGAGACGACCGCGACCTCACCCAGTTGCCGGCCCAGACGATCCAGGACCTCGCCCGCTCCTGCGATCGGTCGGGCGGCGGCGGGATCGTCGACGATCTCGGCGAGGGTCCCGTCGAAGTCGACGGCGATCAGGGTCCGGCCGGGGTCGTCGGCCACGGCCGAGCGGAAGGCCCCCTCCGCCGGAGTGTCACCCCGGGACGTCGAGGCCGACAGCGCTGCTCCCGGTCAGTTGGAGCCGGTCGAGCCCGATGAGCCGGACCCGGACGAACCGGTTCCGCTCGAGCTGCTGGAACCAGAGCCGCTGGAGCCGCCGGAGCTGCTCGAACCCGAACCACTCGAACCGGAGCTGCTCGAACCGGAGGAGCCGGAGCCGCTGGAGCCGCTCGAACCGGACCCGCTGGAGCCCCCGGAGCTGCTCGAGCCCGATGTACCGGAACCCGAGCCGGAGCTGCCCGAACCGGAGGTGCCGGACGACCCGCTGGAGCCCGAGGTGGACTCGGCGCCGACGATCGTGGCGATCTCCGGTCCGGCGATGATGAGCACACCGAGGTCCGTCGGCTGGTTGTCGGCCAACTCGGCCCCGCTGGGGAGCTCCTGCACCTGCGAGGCGTTCAGCCCGAGCAGACGGGCCAGCGCCTTGGCGCTCGCCTCGAAGCCCGGCGAGTAGTACACGGTCGTCACCGACACCTGCGAGGTGGAGTCGGTGGCGACGGAGTTCGAGTAGCCCTGCTGGGCGAGGAACTGACCGGTCTTGCCCGCCAGACCCGTCACCTCGGAGCCGTTGGCCACCACGACCTTCACCTGCTGCGGTGCCCGGTCGGTGGTCGGGACGGTCGTCGTGGGGGCCACCGTGGTGGTGGTCGTGTCCTCGGTGGCGATGTCCACCGGGCCGTCACCCGACTGGAAGCCGACCCCGCCGGCACGGAGCAGGAGGATCAGCCCGAGCACCACCCCGACACCCACCAGGATGAGCCCACGGGCCGCAGGATCCGGTCCACCGGGGGAGCCCGAGCGCAACGGGGTCCTGGGTCGGTCGGTCGTCGCCATGTCGGAAGACCCTAGCCGTCGGGTCCGGACGGGGTCAGGTCGACCGGCGCCGTGGGCCGATGGCGCCGGTGGGCTAGGAACGGTGCGTGGGACCGACCGAGCCCGGCCGTCGCAGACCCGGCCGATGGCACATCGTCATCGGGATGCTCGCCGCCGTCGGGCTCGTCGCGTTCATCGCGACCGAACGCGAGCAGGTGCGGCTCGCACTCGCCCAGATCCGGACCCTCGACTGGGCGTGGATGACCCTCGGCCTGGTGGCGAGCGTTCTGTCGATCGTCCTCTTCGCCGGGGTGCGCATCGTCCTGCTCGACGCAGCGGGTGGCCGGATGCGGCTGGGGACCGCCACGACGGCCTCGTTCGCGAGCGGAGCGATCGCTGCGACCGTGCCCGGAGGCGGAGCGATCGCCACCGCCTACATGCTCCAGCGGTACCGGGACGCCGGCGCCGATGCGGCGGGTGCCACCTGGGTCACCGTGGCGTCGGGGATCGTTGCCCCTGCGGTGCTCGTGGCGACGACGCTCGCCGGGTACGCGATCCTGGGCGAGGGATCGGCCGCCGTGATCGTCCCGGCCCTGCTCGCCGGGGGGTTGCTCGCAGGATTCGGCCTGCTGACCCGGCGTCCGGGACTGCTCCACCGGCCCACATCGACCGCCGTGACCTGGTGGCGCCGGGTCCGGCGACGACCGATCGACGGGGCCGACGCCGTGGCCGTCGAGTTCGTCGACCGGTTCGGTGACATCCGGGCCGGTTCCGGACGCTGGGCGGCCGCCTGGCTCCTCCAGGTCCTCAGCTGGGCCGGTGAGTTCGTCACGCTGGTGGCCTCGATCCTCGCCGTGGGCGGGACCGTCCCGTGGCAGGCCGTCCTGGCCGCCTACGGCACCAGCCAGCTGGCCGGTGCCGTCCCGCTGGTGCCCGGAGGCGCCGGTCAGGTCGAGGCCACCCTGGTCATCGGGCTCACCGCCGCCGGCATGGACACACCCACTGCGCTGGCGACGGCGGTCGTGTTCCGGATCGCATCGCACTGGCTCGTGGTCCCGATCGGCTGGATCTGCCTGGCGTTCGACCGCCGCACGCCCCGCCCGGCCGACTGAATTCCCTTCGTGTAGTTCGATCCGAGGGGTTCACCGACGCCGCGCGCGACCGATGTCACTCATGGAGGCGGACCGCACCGCGCCCGTCGGGTCCTCCGCAGGCCCGACGACACCCAGTGGGAAGGGTTGGTTCATGGATGACCATCGTCGTTCACTCGTGGTCGACCACGTGCACTTGGTCGACCAGGTCGTGGCCCAGTTGGCACCGACGCTGCCGAATCACCTCGATCGCAGCGAACTGCTCTCGGCCGGACGGCTCGGGCTCACCGAGGCCGCGATCCGCTACGAGCCGTCGACGGGCGTTCCGTTCGGCGCGTTCGCGATCCACCGGATCCGCGGCGCAGTCCTGGACGCCACGCGTTCGTTCGACTACCTGCCCGCACGCGTGCGGGCCATGCAGCGACGGGTGTCCGACGCCGCCCAGATGCACCAGAGCGAGTTCGGTGACGCCCCGACCGACCGGCAGCTCGCCGACGCCCTCATGGTCGACCCCGTCGACCTGCGCCGTCTGCGACGCCAGGTGGCGACCGGGCCGGCCTGCTCGCTGGACGTCACGACCGCAGCCGAACGACCGCTCAGCGAGACCGTGACCGACGCCAGTCAGTCCACCCCCGAGGAGACCGCCGAGGAGCACGAGCTGCTCCGGCTCATCCGCCGGGCCGTGGCGCAGCTGCCGGAGCGTCTCCGGGTGGCGATCACGGCCACGTACCTCGAGGGTCGGTCCGGCCTGGAGGTCAGCGAGCTGCTCGGCGTCTCACCCTCCCGGGTGTCACAGCTCCGGGCCGAGGCCCTGCTCCGGCTCCGGGCGGACCTGTCCCAGATCGTCAACATCAGCTACGACGGTCAGGGCGAACACGCCACGACCGCCGGATCCGCACGGGCCTGAACCCGGTCGCCAGACCGGCAGACCACCCGGCCGGCGGACCACCGGCCGGCAGATCAGGGGACCAGCGCCCGGACTCAGCGTGCGTCCGGGCGCTGCCCGTCGGCGGGCGCCGGTGACGACTGCGTGAGCGGGTCGAGCGGGTCGAGGGAGACGATCCCCTCGTCCAGGAGCGCCTCGGCGATCGCTCCCCGCACCCTCGGGAGTGCGAACTCGGCGAAGCTCTGCGGGCCCTCGAGGTCGAAGTCCTCGACGGCCTCGATCAGCTGCAGGCGACCGCGGACCGCCATCTCGAGCCGGTCCAGGTGTCGGGGCATCGCCGGGGCGAACTCCCGGACCACCCGCTCGACGAGCGGAGCGGCGGAGGCGACCAGTTCGACGCGGCGTCCGTCCACGACAGACCCCCTCAGCCCTGGTGGCGGCGGGCCCGCCGGGCCAGTCCGAGCACCACCACGCCACCTGCGAACAACAGGAGTGCTGCAGCCAGGCGATCGCCGTCCATCCCGGTGGCCGCCAGCTCACGGGGCGGCGCCTGCGAGGCCCCGCCCGACCGGGTGATGGTGACACCGGCCACCGCGGCGGGCGGCGAGGGTGCGGGCGGTGGCGGGGTGGTGTCGCCGGGGACGGTGACGCTCGTGGTGGACCCCAGGACCTCGGGTTCGGTGGTCGTGGGGGCCTCCGTCGTCGTCGGGGCCTCGGTCGTGGTCGGGGCCTCCGTCGTGGTCGGCGCCTCGGTCGTGGTCGGGGCCTCCGTCGTCGTCGGCGCCTCGGTCGTCGTCGGCGCCTCCGTGGTCGTGGTCGCCTCGGTCGTGGTCGGGGCCTCGGTCGTTGTGGTCGCCTCCGTCGTGGTCGGGGCCTCGGTGGTCGTCGTGGCCTCGGTCGTGGTGGTCGCCTCGGTCGTGGTCGTGGCGATCGTCACCGTGGTGGTCGACTCCGTCGTGGTCGTCGGCTCAGTGGTGGTGGGCACCGTCGACGTCGTGGTCGTCGTCGTGGTCGTCGTGGTCGGTGGCGGGTAGACGACGACGCACAGGATGACGTGCGAGATGTCCTTGCCGTTCGAGTGGGTGTAGTCGTCACCGACCACCGGGCCGTCGATCAACTGGTTGGCGTCGTCGCCAGCACCGGCCTTGATCACGATCAGGTCCCAGGCGCCCCCCTCGGGCGCCGGAGGAACCTGGAAGGGGGTCGTCACGGGCTCGTACTTGACGCAGTACTCGTATCCGTTGGACTGCCAGTAGTCGACCTGGTTGTACTGCGGATCCTGCGGGAGGTACTGGGCCGACGAGTCGGCCACGACCGCCAGGAGGGCGACGAGCGTGACACCTCCGACGGCGACGAGGGCGGCGAGGAGCTTCCGATGCTGCATGGGACCCACGTCGGGCAGAGGCGCCGGAGATTGAGCGCGTGATCGCTCCGAACGCCCGGAACCGCTCCGGGACGAGGGTCCCTGCCGGGCGGAGTGGTCCGACCCGAGGTGCCGGGCGTCGACGCACCCGGACCGCCGGGACGACTGCGTCGCTGACACCCGGGAGGAACCGTGACCCTGACCAGGACCGAACGACCCAGCTTCCGCACCTGGCTCGCCGGCGCACCGCGCTGGACCACCGTGCCCGATCTGAGCGAATGGCTCGAGCGCGACGGCATGCGACTCGAGGTGGTCCGTGAACCCGACGCCGTGGTGCACCGCATCGAGGTTCCCGGGATCGACCCGGACCGGGACCTCCGGGTCGAGCTCGACGACGGCTGCCTCGTCGTCACCGCCGAACGGCGTGAGGAGCACCACGGCGACGGCGACGGGCCGGTGCGATCGGAGTTCCACTACGGGCGCTCCAGCCGCCGTGTGACCGTCCCGTCGGGGACGACACCCGAGGACGTGAGCGCCTCCTACCGGGACGGGATCCTCGAGGTCAGGGTGGCGACGACGGGAACGGGCCCCGAGTCACACCGCATCGCGGTTGCCCGGGACTGAGGGTCCGGAGCCCGTGCGTTCCAGGACGAAGCACACCGGGTCCTGACCGTCCTCGGCCACCGGGGCGCACTGCTCCCGGGTGAAGCGGGCCCGGGTGGCGACCAGCGCCGCCGCCGTGCGGGACGGCACGTCCAGCTTCCGCATGATGCTGGTCATGTAGTTCTTGACGGTCTTCTCGGCCAGGAACAGCTGTGCGGCCACCTCGCGGTTCGACCGTCCGTCGGCGACCAGGTCCAGCACCTGTCGCTCCTGGTCCGTCAACCTGGCGATCGCGGACTGCTCCGGCGAGCGACGCGGCGATCGGTGCGGCCGGACGACCCGGGTGTCCCCGCTCCGTGGGGCCCGGCCGGTCACGTGACGGAGTTCGTCGAGGAGCCGATCGCAACCCACGTGCTTCAGGACGAGCGCATCCGCGCCCGCCTCGACCGCGGCGTCGGCCACCGCCGGGGCCGCGTCACCGGTCAGGACGACGATCCGGGTGGACGGCAGCTCGCGACGGATCGTCGCGCACAGATCGAGTCCGCTGCCGTCGGGCAGGTGGACGTCGAGCACCACGACGTCCGGACGGGTCGCCCGGATCCGGAAACGCGCCTGTGTCACCCGCTCGGCCTCGCCGACCACCTGGAGATCGTCCTCACCGTCGACGACGAGCGCCAACGACTGACGCAGGACGACGTGGTCCTCGACCAAGAACACCGCGACCGGTCGCCCGTCCGGGTCAGTTCCGGTCAGGTCGATCACCTCCGACTCATCCACCCGGGGGAAACCGATCCGCTCGGGTGGTGTCGACCGGCACCGGGACGGGCACGACGGCGCTCGTGGCGCCGATCCAGACGTACTCGTCGAACTGCTGCGGGAGCACGCCGCGGAGCACCGCCGGCCGATCCGTCGGGGCCGGACCGACCACCGGACCGACGACACGTTGGGGCCGGCGGCCGCCGAGCTCGGCACCGACCCGATGCTGTCGCGTCGCCCGGAGGTCGAGCAGGAACGCCGGGAGGTGACTGGCGTCGAGCAACTCCTCGATGCTCCCGGCCCTGGCCGGTTCGAGCGACAGGACCTCGGTGTGGCCACCCCAGGAGGTGGCCGCCGCCACCGAGCCGGTGCCGCTGCCCATGCCGATCAGGTAGGCGTCGTCGCCGAAGGCGGACCGGCAGGCCTGACCCAGGCTCGAACCGCCGGCGAGGTCGAGGTCGGTGGCGGCGGCATCGCCGACCCGGGCGGCGTGCGACCAGACGACGACGGGCCCCTCGGCCCGATCGACGATCGAGCGCAGGAAGGTCGCCGCCCGCCGCTCCCGCTCGGACCACCAGTCCGGACCGCCCGCCACGGTCGCGGCCACGCTCTGTGGCGTCGAACGCACCAGGTCGTCCTGCGCCGTCGGGTCGAGGAACTCCCTCGGGCCGGACGGGTGCTCCAGGCGCTGCCGGGCGGCCTCGACCGCCCGCTCCACGACACGATCGACCGCAGCTGCAGCTCGTCCCGACAGCGTCGGCGGCCCGACCGGCCCGTGTGCCCACGGGACGTCGGTGACGTAGCGGCGCCGCAACGCGTCCGCGGCAACGGGGTCGCTCCCGTCGAGTGCGTCGAGCACCTGCGACCGCACGCAGTCGCCGGCATCGACGTCGAGGCCCACGAGCCGCACGGGGTCCGATCCGTCGCCGGCCGCCACCCTACGGCGCAGCCACGCCAACAGGGCTCCGAACTCCTGGTTGCGCCACCGCCACGACGGGAAGGCGGCGCACGGCGGCGGTTCGTCCGGGCTCGGGTCGATCCCGGCGCACCAGGCGTCGAGCGCAGCGACGTCCGGCCAGTCGGCATCGAGCACGACCGTCCGGCACCCGAGGTGGTCGACGAGGGCCCGGGTGATCCGGGCACCGACCTGGACGAACTCCGAGGTCCCGAGGGTCGAGGGACCGAGCAGTACGACGCGTGCGCCGGACAGCCGGTGCAACAGTCCGGACAGGTCTGCGCCGGTGATCGAACTGAACGGCTCGCAGGCTCGGGCCAGGCGCTCCGCCGGGGACAGCTCGGGATCGGCCGCCACCGGCTCGCCGGTGCGGTGCCGGTGCGCACGGACCGGTCGGGTGGCGCGCTCCGGGAGCAGCGGGACGAACTGCACCGGGCCGAGCTCCTCCCGGTCCAGACGGTCACCGTCCCGACGGACGACCACGAGTTCCTGGTGTCCGTCCGCCGGACCCACGGGCATCACGAGCCGACCCCCGTCGGCCAACTGGTCCAGCAGCGGCTCCGGGATCCGCTCCCCCGCTGCCGACACCACGACGACATCGAACGGCGCCGCCTCGGGCCACCCGAGTGCGCCATCGCCCCACCGGACGTGGACGCTGCCGTGGAGGGTGGCCCGCAACGACTCCGAGGCGTCCACCACCAGGTCACCGTGGCGCTCCACGGTCCACACCTCGGCGGCGAGTTCGTCGAGGACGGCCGCGGCGTAGCCGGATCCGGTCCCCACCTCGAGCGCCCGGTCCGTCGGCTGGACGGCCGCGGCCTCGAGCGCCAGCGCGACGACGTAGGGCTGGGAGATGGTCTGGCCCGAGCCGATCGGGAGCGGTCGGTCCTCGTAGGCCGACGCCGCCGACGCCGCCGGGAGGAACCGCTCACGGGGCACCGTCGCCATGGCGTCGAGGACCCGTCGGTCGCTGATGCCCCGACGGACCAGCCCCTCGTGCACCATCCGGTTGCGGGCTGCGGCGAACCTCCGTTGGTCGCCCGTGGCCGGCTGGGTCGTGTCGTCTCGTTCGTCGGTCCGTGCCATCGTTCGATCGCGGGCGTCCCGCCCTCCTCCTCCGCCGTCCGGCCCCACGACCGTCGACAGCGGATGCTCACCACATCGGTTCCCGTCGACCCCGATGAAGCGTCACCGGTGGCGAACCCCGCCGGCCCGGCCCGCCGCCGACCGGCGAACCCGGTGGCGGAGCGCCAGGTGGAGGGAGTTCGCCGCCAGCACCGCCGGGATGGCCGCCACGGCGACGATCGCCGCAGGCCAGGACGGGACCGCCTGGCCGAGCACCGATGCGACCGGGGGCACCAGCAGGAACCCGGCGAGCAGGACGACCTGGAGGACGATCCCCCAGACCAGCAGGCGGTTCGACCACCAACCGAGCCGCCACGGCGGTCGGCTCGCACTCCGACAGGCCTGCGCGTTGGCGACCTGCCCCAGCACCACCGCCGCGAACGCCGCACCACTCGCAGCGGCGAGCCCATGTGCGTCCGGAGGTGCACCACCCCAGGTCCATCCGACCACGGCGAGTCCCATTAGGAACGCCAGCATCTCGACGGCGGCTTCGGTCGGGCCCAGGACGCCGAACACCCTGGCGAGGAGGGATCGGTCCACCAGGTGCCGCCCCGTCAGCGGACGGTCGAGCAGCCCCGGGCTGGGCCGCTCGGCACCCAGCGCCAGCGCCGGGACCAGGTCGGTGACGATGTCGAGGCACAGGACCTGCAGCACGCCGATCGCCAGCGGGAGGCGGCCGCCGGTCAGACCCCACAGGACGAAGGGTGTCAGCTCGGCCACGCCGGCCGTGAGGTGGTACGTGAGGAACCGGCGGATGTTCGTGTACGTGGCGCGACCCTCCTCGATGGCGGCGACGATCGTGGCGAAGTCGTCGTCCAGGAGCACCAGGTCCGCGGCCTCGCGAGCGACATCGGTCCCCGACCGGCCCATCGCCACGCCGATGTCGGCGCGTCGCAGCGCCGGGCCGTCGTTGACCCCGTCGCCGGTCATGGCCACCACGTGGCCACGAGCCTGCAGGGCCCCGGCGATCCTGAACTTGTGCTCCGGGGTCGCCCGACTGACGACGAACCCGTCCCGGTCGAGCAGCTCGCCGAGTTCGCGCTCGTCGGCGGGCAGCTCGTCCCCGGTGACGACGAGTGCGTCCGGGCCGCTCACGCCCACCTGACGAGCGATCGCCAGCGCCGTCGCCGGGTGGTCACCGGTCACGACCCCGACCGCGACACCCGCCGACCGACAGGAGCGGACGGCGTCGTGGACCTCGGGCCGCGGCGGGTCCTGGAAGGCGAGCAGTCCGATCAGCTCCAGGTCCGACTCGGCCGCACGCGCGTCGGCAGCGGGGCCGGGGCGACCAGTGGCGACGGCCAGCACCCGGAGGCCGCGCCCGGCCAGTTCGTCGATCGCCGTGCGGGCGGCGTCCCGGTCGGGGCCGTCCCGGCACACCGGCAGCACGGAGTCGGGAGCGCCCTTGCACCACAGGTCCTCGCCACAGCACACCGACGAACGCCGACGAACCGGGTCGAACGCGAACCACCGGTCGACCGGCGGAGGTTCCGGCCGGTCCCGCCGCAACCGCCTGGACAGCGTGTCGATGGCCGCCTCCATCGGGTCACCCACCGGCGCCCAGCCCTCGTCGTCGTGGACGACCCGACCCCGCGACGAGGCGAGCGCCGCCATCGCCGTCGTCGACGCAGCGTCCACGGCTGCCGCGTCGCCGGACACGACGGCGTCGAGCTCGTAGCCGTTGCCGATCACCGCCACCGTCCCTGCGGGCGTCCACACCTCGACGACGGACATCCGGTTCTGGGTGAGCGTGCCG
>SXMI01000211.1 GCA_005777415.1 Actinomycetota bacterium
GACGTCGCCGCGATCCTCACGAAGCTCGGTGAGGGCGATGTGTAGTTCATCGACGAGATCCATCGCCTGTCCCGCTCGGTCGAGGAGGTCCTCTACCCGGCGCTCGAGGACTTCGAGCTGGACATCGTCCTGGGCAAGGGTCCGGCCGCCCGGTCGATCCGCCTCGACCTGCCCCGGTTCTGCCTGGTCGGCGCGACCACGCGGACCGGCCTGATCACGGGACCGTTGCGGGACCGCTTCGGTCTGGTGGCACGCCTCGACTACTACGAGCCGGACGATCTCCGGTCGATCGTGGTCCGGGCGGCGAGCATCCTCGGCGCCGAGATCAATGGGGTCGGCGCCGAGGAGATCGCCCGCCGGTCGCGGGGCACGCCCCGGATCGCCAACCGGCTGCTGCGCCGGGTCCGTGACGTGGCCGAGGTCCACGGCGACGGCACCATCGACGAGCACGTGGCCCGGGAGGGCCTGGCGTTGTTCGGCATCGACGAGCTGGGACTCGACAAGGTGGACCGCTCCATCCTGTCGGCCCTGTGCGAACGGTTCGGCGGCGGTCCGGTGGGGCTGTCGACCCTCGCCATCGCCGTGTCGGAGCCGACCGAGACCGTCGAGGACGTCTACGAGCCGTACCTGATCCAACAGGGCCTGCTCCTGCGGACGCCCCGCGGGCGGGTCGCCACCACGGCCGCCTGGCACCACCTCGGCCTCGTGCCGCCGGCCTCGGCGATCCCGGGCGCCGATCAGTCGATGTTCGACTGACACAGCTGTCGGCCCACCGGCCGGGGGTGGCCCCAACTACGCCCGGACGCCACCGCTGCGCGATCCTGTCCCCACACGGGGCGACACGCCGGCCGCCCCCCGGACCGGAGGCACCGCCGTGGATCGAACCATCTTCGACGAGGAACACGAGATGTTCCGCAAGGCGTACCGCACGTTCCTCGAGCGGGAGATGGTGCCGCACCGCGACGAGTGGACGGCCGCCGAGATCGTGCCCCGGTCCGTGTTCGCCACCGCCGGTCAGTCCGGGTTCCTCGCCATGCCGGTCCCCGAGCAGTTCGGTGGTGCGGGGATCGACGACTTCCGCTACAGCCTGGTGGTGGTCGAGGAGCTGTGCGCGGCCGACCTGCTCCCGCACGGTCTCGGCCTGACGCTGCACACCGACGTCTGTCTCCCGTACTTCCTCGAGTACACCAACGCCGAGCAGCAGGAGCGCTGGCTGCCGGGGATCGCGTCCGGCGACCTGATCACCGCCGTGGCCATGACCGAACCCGGGATCGGCTCGGACCTGGCGTCCATGACGACCACGGCCACTCGGGACGGTGACACCTACGTCATCAACGGGTCCAAGACCTTCATCACGAACGGGATCAATGCTGATCTGGTGCTCGTCGCGGCCAAGACCGACCCGACCCAGAAGCACAAGGGCATCTCGATCATCGTCGTCGAGCGGGGGATGGAGGGCTTCGAGCGGGGTCGCAACCTCGAGAAGGTGGGCATGCACGCCCAGGACACCGCCGAGCTGTTCTTCACCGACGTCCGCGTGCCCGTCGCGAACCTGGTCGGCAACGAGGGCGAGGGCTTCCTGCTGCTCGTGAAGAACCTGCCCCAGGAGCGGCTGTCCATCGCCATGACCGGCGTGGCACACGCTCGTGCCATGCTCAACTGGACCCTGGAGTACGTGACGGAGCGGACGGCCTTCGGCCAGCCCATCGGCAGTTTCCAGAACAGCCGGTTCGTCATGGCCGAGATGGAGACCGAGGTGACCATCGGCGAGGCGTTCATCGACCACTGCGTCGAGTCCCTCAACGCCGGCACCCTGACCGCCGAGACCGCAGCGATGGCCAAGTGGTGGGGGACCGAGCTGCAGAAGCGGGTCGCGGATCGCTGCGTGCAGCTCCACGGTGGCTACGGCTACATGATCGAGTACCCGATCGCCCGGGCGTACACGGATGCGCGGGTGACCTCCATCTACGGCGGCACCACCGAGATCATGAAGGAGATCATCGGTCGTTCCATGGGTCTCTGAGGCGGCCGGTGGACACCTCGGAGCTCGACTACGAGCTCCCCGAGGCGGCGATCGCCCAGCATCCCGTCTCGCCACGTGATCGGGCCCGGCTGCTGGTGGCGGGTGCCAGCGGTGCGGGGCGCCATCGCACGGTGGCCGACCTGCCGGCCCTCGTCGATCCCGGAACGGTGGTCGTCGTCAACGACACGCGGGTGATCCCGGCCCGGGTCGCGGTGCACCGGCCGGGATCCGCCGACGGGGAGGTGTTGTTGTTGGAGCCCGTGGGGGACGGCTGGTGGCAGGCGCTCTGCCGGCCCTCCCGACGGCTCCGAGCGGGTTCGACGGTGCGGGCCGTGGCGGGCGGGTTGTCCTTCGAGCTGGGAGCGACGCTGGATGACGGTCGGAGGCTGGTGCGGCCGGTCACCGACGGCGATGTGTCCCTGGACGAGGCCCTGCAGGCGAGTGGAACCGTGCCGCTGCCGCCGTACGTGCACGAGCGACTGGCGGATCAGGAGCGCTACCAGACCGTCTTCGCCAGGCATCCCGGCTCGGTGGCCGCTCCGACGGCGGGACTCCACCTGACCCGGGACGTGCTCGACGCGCTGGAGCGGTCGGGATGCCGTGTCGTTCCGGTGGAACTGGTCGTCGGACTCGACACCTTCCGTCCGATCGCCACCGAGCGGGTGGAGGACCACGTGATCCACACCGAGCGCTACCGGGTGCCGCCTGCCACCTGGGAGGTGGTCGAGGCCGCTCGTTCCGAGGGTCGACCCGTGCTCGCCGTCGGGACGACCTCGGTGCGGGCGCTCGAGTCGGTGGCCGCCAGCGGTGAGCTCGACGGCCGGACCGGGCTCTTCATCACCCCGGGCTTCCCGTTCCGGGTCGTGGACGAGCTGCTCACGAACTTCCACCTCCCCCGGTCCTCGCTGCTGTCGCTGATCGAGGCCTTCGTCGGTCCGGGCTGGCGGGGCCTGTACGCCGAGGCCCTGGAGTCGGGCTACCGGTTCCTGAGCTTCGGCGACGCCTCGCTGCTCACCCGGGAGGACCGGCTGTCCGGGGACACGGAGGGTCGGCGGTGATCGCGGAGTTCACCTCCGGGGCCCGAGACGGCTCGGCGAGGGCCGGTTCGGTCCGGCTCGCCCGCGGCGAGGTGGCCACGCCCGGCTTCATGCCTGTCGCCACCCGCGGGACCGTCCGGGCGCTGCCGACCCACGTCCTCGCCGGACTCCGAACGGCCAACGACGCCGGGTTCGACCTGTTGTTGTCGAACACCTACCACCTGATGCTCCGCCCTGGTGCCGAGGCGGTCGCCGAACTCGGCGGGCTCCACGCCTTCACGGGCTGGGACGGCCCCATGCTGACCGACTCCGGCGGCTACCAGGTCTTCTCGCTCGAACCCCGCGTGACCGATGAGGGCGCCGAGTTCGCCTCCACCTACGACGGATCGCGTCACCTGCTCACCCCGGAGCTCGCCGTTCAGGTCCAGGAGCTGCTCGGTGCCGACGTGCAGATGGTCCTCGACGTCTGCCCGCCGCTCCCGTCGAGCCGGGAGGTGCTGGAACGGGCGGTCGACACCACCGAGGCCTGGGCGCGTCGGGCGCTCCGGGCCCGCACCCGGCTCGGCGACCAGTCGCTGTTCGGGATCGTGCAGGGCGGTGTCGACATCGGTCTCCGTGCGCAGGCCGCCGAGCGAACCGTCGCGCTCGGCTTCGACGGCTCCGCCATCGGTGGCCTGTCGGTCGGGGAGTCGCGGGCCGAGATGCTCCCGGCGATCGAGGCGGCGGTCGCCGTGCTCCCGGAGGACCGGCCCCGCTACCTGATGGGCGTCGGGGACCCGGTGTCCATCGTGGAGGCCGTGGCCCGTGGCATCGACCTGTTCTACTGCGTGCTGCCGACCCGACTGGCCCGCCACGGCACGCTGCTCACCGACGGGGGCCGGCTGAACATCACCCGGGCGGAGTTCGCCCGGGACCCCGGGCCGATCCAGGCGGGGTGCACCTGCCCGTCGTGCACCCACTACGAGCGCGGGCTCCTGCGTCATCTGGCGGCCGTGGACGAGCCGGCGGCGGCCACGATCTGCACCATCCACAACCTCTGGTGGATGCTGCAGCTGATCGAGCGCATCCGGACGGCGATCGGCGAGGGTCGGCTCACGGCGTTGCGCGCTGAGGTGGCAGCGGTGTGGGATCCGAGCCCCCCGGGCTGAGCCGGCGGAGCCGACCTCCGGGGCGTGGTTCCCACTCCGCCCCCCGGGGGCCTACCATCCACCCTTCGTGAACCCGTACGCGTCCTTTCTCGCCCAGGAGTCCTCCCAGGGGAGCCCGCTCGGGCTGCTCATCATCCTGGTGCCCTTCGGGCTGCTCATCTACATGATGATCGTCCCCCAGCGGAAGCAGCGGGCCCGTCAGCAGCAGCTGATCGCGTCGATCGACACCGGCGACGAGGTGGTCACGGCCGGCGGGATCGTGGGCGTGGTGACCGTCGTCGAGGACGACCTCGTCCACCTCGAGGTGGACAACGACGTGGTGATCCGGGTGGCCAAGGGCTCGGTGAGTCGCAACCTGAGCGAGCCAGAGGCCGAGTCGCAGGGAGGCGGGTTCCTCTCCGGGCTGTTCGGCGGGGGTCGGTCGGCAGCACCTGCGGATGCGGCTGCCGACGACGCCCCGGCGGTGTCGCGCCGGGTGACCCCCAAGCAGGGTGGCAGCCAGAACGGCAGCGGCAAGTGAACCTCGCAGCGGGATGGCCGCAGTCATGAGGAAGCACCCGGGGCGGTTGATGGTGGCCACGATGGTCGTGGCCTACGGTGCCCTGATCGCCACCGTGGTCGCCGGTCGGACCCCGACGCTGGGCCTCGATCTGCAGGGCGGGATCTCGGTGAACCTCCAGCCCGTCCGCAACGGGGAGGTCGTCGACGACGTCACGCCGGAGCAGCTCGACCAGGCCATCTCGATCATCCGGCGTCGTGTGGACGCGCTCGGCGTGGCCGAGCCCGAGGTGTCCCGACAGGGCAACACGATCCTGGTCCAGCTCCCGGGCGCCAAGGATCAGGAGCAGGTGCTCGAGACGGTCGGCAAGACCGCAGAGCTCCGGTTCCGGCCGGTCCTCGGTGATCGGGGCGCCACCCTCACCGGACAGGCCAGGACCGATGCCGAGGCCAAGGTCGCCGAACTGTCCGCGGCGCTCGGCCTCCCCGCCGGGGTGACCGCCCAACAGGTGCTCGACGACGAGCAGGCGAGGTCGCCGCAGCCTCCGCCCGATCCGGCTGCCGACCCGGCTGCCACGACGACCGTGCCGCCGACCACCGCCCCGGCGCCCGCCGAGCCGAGCGGCCCGGCCACCACGATCGATCCGACCGCGGACCCCAACACCGGTGGTGGGCGCTCGGTTCGGTTCCGACAGCAGGGCGAGACGACGACGGTGCCGCCCACGACCGTGCCGGCTGCGCCCACCACGACCACGCCACCGCTGAACCAGTACGGCGTCAGCATCTCCGACGAACGGTTCATCGAGCTGTACCGGTTGCAGTCGCAGCTCACGGCCCAGACGACACCGGCCGGCGAGGACCAGAAGGACGCAACGGTCCAACTCGCCGACCGCGACGGGTTCGTCTACGAGCTCGGCCCGACCCAGCTGACCGGCACGGCGGTCGAGACCGCGACGGCGGGGATCGGTCAGGACGGGTTGTGGACGGTCAACCCGGTCTTCAAGGCCGGGCCCGACGGGATCGACCTGTTCAACGCGATCGCGGCGAAGTGCAACGCCGGCGATCCCATCTGCCCGAGCTCGCAGACCGGTCCGGGGCGTCTGGCGATCGTCCTCGACTCCGAGGTCCTCTCGGCGCCGGCGATCAACGAGGCGAACTTCAGTCGCGACCAGATCCAGATCTCGGGCGACTTCACCGAGGAGCAGGCGAAGAACCTGGCGGTGGCGCTGCGTTTCGGCTCGCTGCCCATTGAGCTCGCGCCGCAGCAGGCCGAGCTGGTCTCGGCGACCCTCGGGGAGGGTGCGCTCCGGGCCGGGATCATCGCCGGGCTGCTCGGCCTGGCGCTGGTCTTCGCCTACCTGTTCGCCTACTACCGCCTGCTGGCCCTGATCACGTTCGGGAGCATGACGATCTCGGCCTCGTTCCTGTGGGTGATCATGTCCAACCTGAACGCCACCGTGACCCTGGCGGGGGTGGTGGGCATCATCGTGTCGATCGGCATCTCGCTGGACTCGAGCATCGTGTTCTTCGAGGGGTGGAAGGAGGACGTGCTCGGGGGTGCGACCGTCCGCACCACCGTCGAGCGGTCCTTCTCGAGTGCCTACGCCACGATCGTGAAGGCCGATGTCTCGTCCCTCATCGGGGCCGGGGTGCTCTACTGGCTCTCGATCGGGCCCGTGCGGGGATTTGCGTTCTACCTGGGCGTGATGACCCTGCTCGACCTGGTGGCGGCCTACGTGTTCCTGCGGCCCGCATCGATCCTGGTGGCCCGGTCGTCCTGGGCCCGCCATCCGAGGCGCCTCGGGATCCCGGTCGATGTGCCGTCCGACGGATCCGACCCGGAGCCGTCCGCCGCCGCAGCGGGGGTGGCCTCGTGAGCGTCTGGTCCGACCTGTACCGTGAACGAACCGACTTCGACTTCCCGAGGCTGTGGCCGAGGACGACGGCCCTGTCGGTGGTGCTGGTGCTGATCTCGTTGGTCTCCATCGTCGGGATCCCGCTGTACTGCAGCACGACCGACAGCTGCGACCGGCCGGCGTTCAACCTCAGCATCGACTTCGAGGGCGGTTCCGTCTGGGAGGTGCCCAGCTCGAGCTTCGACGAGGCGGCGGCCGAGGCCGTGCTCACCCCCTACGGACCCGACTCGGCCGAGAAGTTCCAGCGGGTCACGACCGGCGACGGGACCGAGGTGCTGCGGATCTCGGGTCGCGTGGCCGACGTGGACACGGCTGCGGAGATCTCGACCAAGCTCGGCGAGGCGGCGGGCCTGCAGCCCGGCGACGTGACGGTCTCGACGGTGGGGCCGTCCTGGGGCGAGGACATCACCCGGCAGGCCCGCCTGTCGCTGATCGTCTTCCTCGTCCTCGTCGCCCTGTACATCGCGTGGCGCCTCGAGGCCCGCATGGCCGTCGCCGCGCTCGTGGCGGTCGTCCACGACGTGGTGCTGACCGCCGGCGTCTACTCGGTGTTCCAGCTGCAGCTCACCCCGGCGACCGTGATCGCGTTCCTGACCATCCTGGGCTTCTCCCTCTACGACACGATCGTGGTGTACGACCGCGTGCAGGAGAACGCCGCCCGCTTCGGCCGGAGCGGCCGGTACACCTATGCCGCGATCATGCGCCGGTCGCTCAACCAGGTGTTCATGCGCTCGCTCAACACCACGCTCGTCACGGTGATCCCGATCGTCACGATGCTGATCGTCGGGTCGTTCGTCTTCGGTCAGCAGACGCTCGGGGACTTCTCGCTCGCTCTCCTGATCGGTCTGGTGTCGGGCACCTACTCGTCGATCTTCGTGGCGGCGCCCCTCACGGTCTGGCTGAAGGAGCGCGAACCCAGGTGGCGCGACCTGCGGGCCCGGATCGCCGCCCGGGGCGACGACCCGGCCGACACCGCCTGGTACGGGCTGGCGGGAACCGGGTCCGGCGGCGGTGACCGTCCGGCCCGGACCGTCAACACCGCGGCCGCAGCGCGTGGCGCCACCGCCGTGGCCGAGCGCCCCGTCCCCGCCGACGGCGCAGCGGAGGCCGACGACCCGGCCGGGCCGACGCCCCGGGCGGGGGAGACGGTCATCCCGCCTCGACCCCGCAAGCGGCGCCGGGGCTGATCCGGCCCTGACCTGGTCGGCGGCGTCGCTGGTCCCGACCCGGGATCAGCGACGGCGCTCAGCTCGTGAGCGTCCCGAAGTCCGAGGACACGGCGGGCGGCTCGGGGAAGGTCGTGGTGAAGTCCCAGGTCCCGAACACCCACGCGTCGACCGACCCCTGTGTGACCGTGCGGTCGCCGGCCCCGGTCTCAGCGGCGGTCCAGCCCGAGGACTCACCGGTCCAGTAGTTCCAGTAGGAGAACCCGTCGGGACCGCTGTCCCCGCAGGCGGGTGCGGCGGGAACGCCGTCGATCCCGCAGACGAACGCATCGCCGAAGCCCAGTCGAGGCGCTCCCTTGCCCACCCGCTGGGCCCGTGCTGCCAGCGCGTCCAGACCGTCCGAGCCCTCGGGCACCACCACGCAGACGATCGACGGCGAGGTGGGTGCGCCGCCCAGCACCACCACGGCGACCTGGACCTGCCCCGCCGGTGCCGCCGGGCACTTGGTGAGGTCGACCGGCGGGGTCGGTGGCATCGGGACGCACGCGCTCGCCAGCGCGAGGAAGGCCGCCACGGCGACCGCCGTGGTCAGCCGTCGTCCCGGTCGGCGGCGCCAGGTCGTCGGCGCGTCGGCCGTCGGTGCGCCGGTGGTTGGTGCATCGGTCGTCGGGTTCACGTCGTGTCCTCCTCGTTGGGCCCCGGTCGGAGCCCGGTGCGGGCACGGTAGAAGTCGTCGAGAACTCACCTCCAGCTCCGTCGGGGCGGTGCATTGGGTGCATCCTGGGCGTCGCCGACCGGTGCTGCGACGGCGCCGAGGCGTCGGGTCGGTAGCGTGTGGTCGTGGCGAGTGTCCGAAAAAACGGGACGGTTGGTCCGACATGCCCACGGTGACCCGCGTCCTGCCCTGGCGTCGGCACATCCAGCCGCCGGCCATGGAGGTCCAGGAGATCCTGGAGCACTTCCGCCGCGTCCACCCCAAGCAGCCCACCGAGACGATCACCGAGGCGTACCGGGTGGCGGCCGGCTGCCATCAGGGCCAGCTCCGCCGCTCGGGCGAGCCGTACATCACCCACCCGCTCGCGGTCGCCGGGATCGTCGCCCGCTACGGGATGGACGACGTCACGATCGCCGCGGCGCTCCTCCACGACGCGGTCGAGGACACCGTCATCACCCTGGACGAGATCGAGGAGGACTTCGGCGTCGAGGTCCGCGACATCGTGGATGGCGTCACCAAGTTGGAGCGCTTCAACTTCGACACCAAGGAGGAGCAGCAGGCGGCGACCATGCGCAAGATGCTCGTGGCCATGGCCCAGGACCTGAGGGTCCTGGTGATCAAGCTGGCGGACCGGCTCCACAACATGCGGACCATTGCGGCGATGCCGGCATGGTAGCAGGAGCGGACGGCCCAGGAGACCCTGGACATCTACGCGCCACTCGCGCACCGCCTCGGCATGCAGGAGGTCAGGACCCAGCTCGAGGACCTGTCGTTCGCGTCGCTGTACCCGAAGCGGTTCGCCGAGATCGACCACATGGTGGCCCAGCGGGCCTCGGGTCGTGACCAGCACCTCGCCGATGTGGTGGCCCAGCTGCGGGACCGCATGGACGAGCTGAACATCGCCGCCGAGGTGGTGGGCCGGGAGAAGCACCTGTGGTCCATCTACGAGAAGATGGTCGTCCGCAACAAGGACTTCGACGAGATCCTCGACCTCGTCGGCGTCCGGGTGGTCGTCGAGTCGTCCAAGGACTGCTACGCCGCGCTGGGATCGATCCACTCGCTGTGGCGGCCGGTCCCCGGGCGGTTCAAGGACTACGTGGCGATGCCCAAGTTCAATCTCTACCAGTCGCTGCACACGACGGTTATCGGACCCGGTGGCCGTCCCGTCGAGGTGCAGGTTCGCACCCAGGAGATGCACCGCCGGGCGGAGTGGGGCGTGGCGGCGCACTTCGCCTACAAGGAGGACGGCAGCACCGAGGACCTCGCTTGGATCAGCCGGCTCGTCGACTGGCAGCAGGAGATGACCGATCCCGGCGAGTTCATGGCGAACCTCAAGATCGACCTGGACCAGGACGAGGTCTTCGTGTTCACGCCCAAGGGGGACGTCGTGACGCTTCCGGTCGGAGCGACACCGGTGGACTTCGCCTACGCCATCCAC